>CALDLZ010000252.1 GCA_937915335.1 uncultured Faecalibacterium sp. | reverse complement strand
AACCAAAGAAAGGATTTTTATATGGCTAAAAACAAGAAAGCAATCGACATGACACCCGAAGAACTGAACGAGTGGCTGGCATCCTTGCCCGCACCGAAAGATGATTTACCTCGCCTGCCATTCTCTGACCTCGATCCGTATTTCAAAATGGAGCATACGCCACATGAGCAGGTGCAGACCCGTTTGTTTAACGAGGACGGGCATCTGACCGTTCGTAACTACTGCGCCATGGCACTGCCCCAAATTACTGTTACACTCCGTTCCGGTCGAACCATCTACCGCTTCAACGGAAGCTACGACGGAACTCGCAGCCTGCCTGCTAAGGTTCTTGACCACATGGCAAAGAGTGCAGACCGAGACTAACGACAAAGGAGACAAATGCACAGATGTATGATATAATCAATGCAAGCAATCCTGTATTGGCAGACTGCCCGACGATTAAGGAGGAACAAGATATGAATAGGCAGTCTGACAAAATAACTGCTATCTATTGTAGATTGAGTCGTGATGATGAACTCACAGGCGATAGCAACAGCATTGTCAATCAAAAGGCGATTCTCAAAAAATACGCAAAAGAACAGGGTTTCCGAAATATCCAGTTTTTCGTGGATGATGGTTACTCCGGTGCCAACTTCAACAGACCCGATTGGAAGCGCATGATCGAACTGGTGGAGAATGACAAAGTCGGCATTCTTATTGCCAAGGATATGAGCCGTATCGGCAGAAACTATCTGGAAGTCGGCTTTTACACCGAGGTACTTTTCGTCGAACACAATGTCCGCTTCATCGCTGTGAACAGCGGTGTGGACAGCGCCAATCAGCAGGACAATGATTTCACGCCGTTCCTTAACATTATTAACGAGTACTATGTTAAGGACAGCAGCAAGAAAGTCCGAGCCGTCATGAAGCAAAAAGGCGAAGCCGGTGAGTATCTGACAACCAATCCGCCCTACGGCTACATGAAAGACCCTGACAATCCCAAGAAGCATTGGATCGTAGATGATGAAGCCGCAGCCGTTGTCCGTCAGATCTTTGCTTGGTGCATGGAGGGCTATGGCCCCTCGCAGATTGCGCACAAGCTGAAAGACGCAAAGGTGGAATGTCCAACCGTTCATTGGATGAAAATGGGACGCAATGCCCCTGCCAAAACTCCTGATGATCCTTATGGATGGGTGCCGGACACAGTTTCCGGCATACTGGAGAAACAGGAATACCTTGGTCATACGGTCAACTTCAAGACCCGCAGGCAGTCGTACAAAACAAAAAAGAAACTCGAAAATCCCCGTGAAGAATGGAAGATTTTCGAGAACACCCATGAAGCCATTATTGACGAAGAAGCCTTTGCCCGTGTGCAGGAACTTCGCAAAAACAAACGCAGACCTACCAGAACAGGCAAGACCAATATGTTCTCCGGTCTCGTCCGCTGTGCCGATTGCGGCGAGAAATTGTACTACTGTACCAGCAAGAGCTTTGAAACCCGACAAGATCACTTCATCTGCTCCACTTCCCGCAAACGTGGCAAAGATGTATGCGAAACGCATTTCATCCGTGCAGTTATGCTGGAGGAAGGAACCTTGCAGCATCTGCGTTTGGTGCAGCTTTGCATTGCAGACTACGAAGATGCGTTCCGTAATGCGTTGGGAGCAAAAAGAAGTGCAGAGGTTAAGAAAGAACTTGCCTCCAAGAGAAGAACGCTGCAAAAGTCCGAAAACCGTCTGGCTGAACTGGACAAGCTGTTCAAGCGTATTTATGAGGATATGGTCAACGGGAAACTGTCTGAAGCTCGTTTTCAGATGTTGTCTGATGATTACGAGCAGGAGCAGGAAGAACTGAGAGCCAAGATTGAAATGCTCAAAAATGAAATACAGAATCAAGAAGATCAAGCGGAGAATGTCGATCGGTTG
>CALDLZ010000251.1 GCA_937915335.1 uncultured Faecalibacterium sp. | reverse complement strand
TTAGACAGAACGGCACTAATTAGACCAGATAAAATCGTTGGCATTGTGGTCAAAACCAAATGAGGTCAGCCCACAAACGAAAAAAATCCAACGATTTCTAACGTGAAATCGTTGGATTTAATGGTCCGAGTGGCGAGAATCGAACTCACGGCCTCTTGAACCCCATTGTGCTTCTCGCAAAAACACAATGGACACCCCGATACCACTTGTACGCAGTATCATCAAATTTCAAACTTATTTTATCATTCTGTTTCGTTAGATGTCAAGATGTTTCGTTTCTTTTGTGGTCAAATTGTGGTCAACCGACCCTGACAAATGACCTTTTCCCCTACTAAGTTACATGGCGCAATTCCGATTTTCAAAAAATCGAGATTGCGCTTTTTGTTTGCACGAATTATTCATAAGGAGGATTTGTCAACCATGTCAATGAAACATCGTCATTTTTTCATCCTTGACAAAGCTGCATGAAGCTCGACTACTTCTATGGACAGGCCGGAGAACTTTTTTCGTTCTACCGCATTCCCAAAGCACTGTTTCAGGAGCAGCGGTTTCAAAATCTGTCAACCGATGCCAAAACACTCTATGGAATCCTCCTTGACCGCATGAGCCTATCCGCTAAAAATGGCTGGCTGGACGAACAAGGCCGGGTATTCATCATCTTCACGATTGAGGATGTCAAGAGGGTTTTGTGTTGCGCAGACAACAAATCGACCAAGCTGCTCCGGGAACTTGAAAAGTTTGGTTTGGTTGAACGAAAACGCCGTGGACTGGGCAAGCCAAGTTTGGTGTATGTGAAAAACTTTTCGTCAGAATCTTCAAAGGAGAGTGTCAAGAATCGTGATAATGACGGTTCTTGCGGCTCCAAAATCGCTTGTCAAGACCCGGCAAAATCACGATGTAATAAGAATAAAAAGAATAAGACAGAGCGGAATAATACGAATCCTATCCTTTCCGATGAATCGGAGAAGATGAAGAATCGTGAACTGCTCGAAGAATATTTTTCACATTCTTTAGAGATAGACCTTCTTCTCCGGCTTTACCCGGATGATGAAGATATCCTCTATCAAATCGTGGATTTGCTTGTGGACACCTGTGACAGTAAGCGCAAGTTCATAAGAATTGCTGGCGATGATAAGCCCGCCGAAGTCGTGCGCAGTCGGTTGAAAAAGTTGAACGCAGACCACATTCGGTTTGTTTTAGACTGCCTTTCCGCGAACACTTCACCGATACGGAACATGAAGCAGTACCTTCTGGCCGCACTATTCAATGCTCCAACCACAATGCAGCTCTATTATCAGAACAAAGTCAACCATGATTTAGCAGCTCGGAGGTGATGAAAATTTCCAAAAAGGCAACAACGATAGCCGTTATCAACCAGAAAGGCGGCACAGGCAAAACCACCACCTGTGAAAATTTGGGCGTAGGACTTGCAATGGAGGGCAAGAAAGTCCTGCTCGTGGACGCTGACCCGCAGGGGTCGCTTACCGTCAGCATGGGGTGGCAAAACCCGGATGCGCTGCCCACTACACTCTCTACTCTTATGCAGAAAGCCATGAACGACCAGTGCATCCCACCCGGCGAAGGTGTTCTGCACCA
>CALDLZ010000250.1 GCA_937915335.1 uncultured Faecalibacterium sp. | reverse complement strand
AAGCGGTCACGCCGACGGAAAAGGATGGCGCAGATAGCAAAGCAACGGTTACGCCGCCAAAACCACCTGAAAAGGCCGCTGAGGTAAAGCCCGCATCCACGCCAGAGCAGAAAAAACCGGAAGAAAAACCGAAAGCGGCTGCGCCTACGGAAAAGGACGGCGCAGACGGAAAAGCACCGGTTACACCGCTGAAACCGCCTGAAAAGACCGCTGAGGTAAAACCCGCGCCCGTGCCGGAGCAGAAAAAGCCGGCGGAAAAGCCGAAAGCGGCTGCACCTACGGAAAAGGCCAGCGCAGATAGCAAGAAACCGGACGTACTGCCAAAACCGCCCGAAAAGGCCGACGAGGTGAAGGCTGCGCCCACACCGGAGCAGGAAAAGCCGAAAACGACTGCGCCTACGGAAAAGGACGGCTCAGATAGCAAAGCACCGGTTACACCGCTGAAACCGCCTGAGAAAGTAGCCGAGGTAAAATCCGCACCCGTGCCAGACCAGAAAAAGTCGGAGGAAAAACCGAAGACGGCTGCACCTACGGAAAAGGCCAGCACAGACGGCAAAGCTCCGGCCATGCAGCCGAAGGTGCCGGAACAGGCCGTAGCGGTCAAGCCAGCCCCGGCAGTTATGCCCGGCCCCGCTGCCCTTGGCCCAACTGGAACGAAAATCACGAAGATCTTTGAAGATCGGCTGATGCCCCCGGACGAGCAGGCTATGAAGAATTTGCCGGTCCCCGGTGATGGCGAATCGTATTTCATCACACTCCATCCCAGCTACTTGGAAAAATCGGAGCTGAATACCGTCTCTGTTGATGTGTCCAGCGATGACTACAAGGAGCTGAAGAAATCCATCGAATTGAATGGCGTGAAGGAACCGGTTCTGACCAGAATCAACCCGAAGGGCGGCTTGGAGATTCTTTCAGGCCAGCGGCGGCACACGATCGCGCGGGAGTTTAATTATCCCGTTCCGGCCATCATCCAGAAAATCGACGACAATGACGCGATGATCCTTGTCGCGGACAGCAACCTACATCGACCGCACATTTCTACCTACGACCTATCGCGGACACTGCGCAATAAAATGACCGCCATGAAGCGTAAGGCAGGCCGGAAGAAACACGGCATACCGGGTGCAGATGAGCTGCAAAGCGACGCAATGCTGGCAAGGGAAATGGGCATCAGCACCAGCAAGCTGAATCGGATCATCCGACTTTCCGAAGCGACCAAGGCTGTCTGTGATGCCGTGGATGATCACTCACTGGAATTGTCGATCGCATCGGATTTGTCGTTCTTGTCCCCAGAACATCAAAATGCAGTCATTGATCTGGTGGGACTGAACCTCAAGCCGACGGTCAAACGTGTCCAGCGTTTAAGAGATGCAGAGAAACGCGGAAATCTGGATGATAAGACGATGCAAGCTATTCTGGAGGACAAAGACCTCCAGCCCGTCAAGGCGCCTGAACCACCGAAGCCAGCACCGGCACAACCAGATACACCGTTTCCGGTTGCGTCCATGGTATCACCCAACGCACCGCCAGCACCGGTCACGGACACATCACCTGTCACGTCAGTCCCGACACCGCCGGATATGAAACCGGTCATGCCAGAGCCGCCGAAGCAGGAAAGCGCCCCACAGCCACCCAC
Source organism: uncultured Faecalibacterium sp. (assembly GCA_937915335.1). GTDB lineage: Bacteria > Bacillota > Clostridia > Oscillospirales > Ruminococcaceae > Faecalibacterium. Next base: position 2,307 of record CALDLZ010000250.1, on the reverse strand, counting down.
AGCACAGGCAGCAGAAAAGCCAGAGCCTGTCAGCAACGTCATTCCTCTTTCTGCTGAGAACAAGCAGCCGAGTGAATCCAAAGCAGCAGATGAAGAACCGATTGAATTCAATTCGCAGCGCGACAATATGTACGCGACCAAGGTTACGTTGGGCGGTGACCGGCTGCGAAAATACTTCCCAGATGTCTCCATGAAGCCTATTGAGATCGTGGAAAGCATCTATTCTGCGCTGGAAGAACGCCGTCAGCGTGAAATCCGTGCGAAGCAGAAAACGGAAATCCTGCATCCGGTTAAATCCGGCTCCACACGTTAATATGCACCACCGAAAGCTGTTGCACCGGCTAGTGGTGCCGCCCTGACAATTTTAATCTAGGAGGATTCTCTATGAATTACCATCCCAAACACAAATCCAACTCGCGCACCGCCGTCTGGATCGGCGCTGGTATCCTCGCTGCCGTCGCAATCGGCGCAATCATTTTCATCATCGTTACGCTCCGCTCTCCCACGGCAAAGGAAGAATCCCGCACCAAAACCGGAATCGTTTATGATTCGTCCGCAATCGAGGGCGGCTGGGATAACCTTTCGCCGGAGGAGATCGAAGCGACGCTGAACAGCAAGGTCGCGGAGGGCATGATAAACATTTCTGCCAACACTTCCCCCATCTTTGAAGATGGAGAATCGGAGGGAAATTTGATGCTTGTAAATGAGAGCATCAATAACTATCCGCAAAAAGTCCAGATTGTCCGAAATGACACAGGCGAACAGATTTATGAATCTGACGCTATCGCCATCGGCAGCAAAATCGAGCGTGCGCGGCTGGACGTTGACCTGCCCGCTGGTACATATGAGTGTACCGCATATTTTCACAACCTGAACCCCCAAACCGGCGAAATCATCGGAACGGCTGGGGCTATCATCACAATCACCATCAAAAACTAATATTTCAAAACAACATAAGGAGTATTTTACCATGAAAAATTTTAAGAAGATTGTTTCTCTCGTTCTCGCTGTCTGCCTGATGGCAAGCCTCGCAATCGGCGCTTCCGCTGCCAATACCGTTGACGCATCGGGCGGCACGGGTACTTCCTCTGTCACCCTGTCCAGCACCGCAGACGGCAGTATCGGTGGCGATCCGGCCGCAACTAAGATGAGCGTCACCGTCCCGACCGTGTTGCCCATCGCTGTTGGCACTGACGGCACCGTCAACACTGCTTCCGACGCGAAGATCATCAACAACAGCTTCGGTGCAGTCAAAGTCGATTCTGTGAGCATTGAAGCTGCGCAGGGTTGGTCGCTGGCCGCGTTTGGTGACAAGGCGTCTCTGGCGCACGAAAAGGTCAACAGCAACAAGTTTGGTTTCTCCATCTCTCTCGGCAATGGCGCTGCGCAGATCACCGACGGCAAGAATGCTTCCAAGCAGACGCTCCTGACCGCTGCCATTGAGGGCTGCTTCATGTCCGGTGTGGGCGATACCGCTGCGAACAGCATCGGCATTTCCTATGATGCTATCGTGACTCCGGTTTCTGAGGCTGTTACAAACGCTTCCATCGCAAGCGTCTTGTTCATCATCGCTTGGGATGCGGTCTGATTCAATCGCCTATCGCACAGGGGAACGCGCAAGCGTTCCCCCTTACCGTATGAAACGGAGGACTTCTAATGAAATGTAAACGAATCCTCGCAATGATCCTTGCCGCCGTGTCGTGCCTGTCCCTGGCCGTCAGCGCATCGGCGGCAAACACAGTCAACCGCAAGGCCACGGATTTCCGCGATTTCGATAAATCTGCATGGTACGCCGAAGCTGTGTCTGCGGCCGTGGATAACGGTTTGCTTTATGGCAAATCCAGCACGACGCTTGATCCGGGCGGTGACATGACCCGCGCGGAAATGGCTGCGGTTATCAACAGGTCTTTCGGATGCTACGTCAAAGCTGATATTTCAAAGTACGCAGATGTGTCCAAATCCAAATGGTATTTCGATGATATTGCAATGTCCGTGCAGATGGGCACTTACAACGGACGCTCTGCCTCGGCAATGGCTCCTGACGCGCCCATCACACGGCAGGAAGCCATTGCAGTTGTCGCAAGGGCGTTGGAGTTGGACTACGATTCGTACTCCAAAACAGATTTGTCCGCGTTCTCCGACCGCAGCGAGATTTCTAACTGGGCGCTGCCTTATGTAAGGGCAATGGTCGGAGTTGACTATATCCATGGCCGCGGCAAGATTCTTGCACCACAGGAGCACATCACTAGATCAGAATTTGCGCAGATTTTCCATAACATCATCGGCAGCTATATCACAGTAAAGGGT
>CALDLZ010000249.1 GCA_937915335.1 uncultured Faecalibacterium sp. | reverse complement strand
GCGGTACGTTGGGGACGATGCGGACGGAGAGGCTCTGTTTCCGGAATTAAAACGAACGCTTGGCTTTGTTTCCGTAAACAGCATCGTAGATGTTTTTGAGCAGCATGGGTATCAGGCAAAGGCTTGTCACGGTAGCGTTGACACGTTGAAACAGCGGTTGGCAGAGGGAAATCCAATCATCGTTTTCATCCGGATTCCAGGAGATACGCACTATGCTGTCATTGTAGGCTATGAAGATCAGTACATTTATCTGGTGGACTCTCTTGCAGAAAATGCCAACGCATCGGACGTGCGATACAATCGGGTGCTGACAACGGAAGGTTTTGAATCCGTATGGAAAACCGACACCCTGCTTCCTGATAATATTTATATCATTGTCAAAGCTGCGGACAGATGATTGGTCGAGTGAGATTTAGATCTTACAGGCTATACTCAGATGCAGCGAAAAGCAAGGATACAGTTGTAGTCAATATACGGTGTTGGAGGGCGTTCCAATGTCCTGGCCGCTAAGGATGCTAAAATAGAAAAATGTAAGATGCCAGACGCTTAGACGCAGTGCAAACCTGATAGCTTAGGTTTTGCGCTGCGTCTATTTTATAAAATAAGTAGATTCAGAAAGAGAAAAAGCATATGAGCAAGGAAAACGATATTTTAGAAACTACATTATCAATTGCCGAGAAGGGGTACTTGGAAGCGTATCATTTTTTGAAGAATGCCTATCAAGAAAAACCACAGAATTACGGACCGCAAACATTATATTTCCTTACCTGCTTGGCAGGTGGAGCCAATCTGTCAGAGGAGGCTTTGGAATGGCTGCGAAAAGCGATTCATGACAATAAATGGTGGTATCGACCGGAAGTATTGGAGGACGATGACCTTGCAGCACTGAAAAATAATGAGGCGTTTCTTTTGCTGAAATCAATTTCAGATGATCGCTATGCACAAGCTGTTATTAAATCAACAGCGTTGCTTTCATGGGAAAAGAAAACGGCAAACAACCTGTTTTTGGCTATTCATGGAAACACACAAAATGGACCGACCGCGTGGGCGGATTGGGAACCCATCGTTGGAGAAAACAGTGAGTGGCAGATTGAAACCGTCCAAAGTGCCGAGCCAGATGGATATGGGACTTATCGTTGGAGTTATGATATGACTTCCTATTTGCCGGTGGCACGTTCCATGGAAAAGATGCAAAACGAGGGCTATCACAAAATTGTTTGCGGCGGCTTTTCAGCCGGATGCGATATGCTTCTGCGTGCAATTACATTTACATCAGCGCGTTGTGATTTGTTGATTTTGCAAAGTCCGTGGATACCCGTCCTGCAGGAACAGACAGAAGCGCTTGTTCGTGCCATTTCGCAAAAGAATATTGCACTTAGGATTTTTTGTGGATCTGAGGATGAAGACTGCCTTCCAATGGCAAGGCAGCTATATGCCATTGGAAAAAAGGCAGGATTAAAGGCAGAACTTACAGTTCAGGCCAACAATCGGCACCAATTTCCAGCGAAGATGTACCACTTGGAAGTGGAAGATAAACTATAAATTACATTTATGCTCTATTCCGGGATGGTCAGTTCCTATCCCGGAGCATTCAGTCAGATAAAAAGTTTTTGGTGCTGACGGGAGTCCGGGGCTGAGTCACCGCACATCGAAAAAACGGAATTCATGGAGGAATATAGAATGAAAAATAGCGCATTGGTCGTAATTGACCTGCAAAATGACATCACGAAAAACTACAAGGAAATCATTGCAAAAGTCAATGAAGCTATTGACTGGGCCGTCGAAGAGGAACTGTGGGTTGTTTACATACAGCATAACAATTTATCTGCAGGAACAAGAACATTCAAGCCCGGGACGCATGGTGCAGAGCTGGTACCAGAGATGAAGGTCTTATCTGATCATATCTTCACAAAGTCAAAAAGCAACGCACTGACAAACGAGGATTTTGCGACTTTTATCAAGGAAAACGGCATTGACGAGTTTTATATTGCCGGAGCTGATGCTACGGCTTGCATCAAATCTACCTGCTTTAATATGAGAAAAAGCGGATATACCGTTCATGTGCTGTCGGATTGCATCACCAGCTATGATAAAAAGAAACTGCCGGAGCTGCTTGCGTATTATGAAAAAAAGGGCTGTTCAGTCCTGACGCTTCAGGAAATTGTGCGGGCGTAACGATCATATGAGGAAAGGAACACGAATCATATAAATGAATCGGAAAGTATTGACTATCTCACTGTTTCTGCTTTGGATTATGGGCTTTACTGTCTTTCTGACTGCTTGTAGTCGAAACTGCTTTGTCGGCAATCGTGTTGCAGAGGAAGGTTTCTATCGGCTGGACGTTGATTACATGACCGGAACGGACCGCTTAACAATGGAGATACAGGCAAATAATACGCTTTCAGTTCAGTTTGAAACCGTAAAGGGTTCCATCTATATGGAAATCAAGGATCAGAACGAAAACACGCTGTATGCCGGTAATGGCAAGGGTGTGACCGAGTTCTCTGTAAATATTTCTGAAAGCGGTACATATTCCATCTATGTAGAAGCTCATCATGCGAAAGGAACAGTTCACATTCAGCAGGTGGTTGGAAAGAAAGTTCATAGAGGATGATTATTCAGCACTTAAGAATTGGCAGTACGAGGAGAAAACAAAATGAAAAAGTTATATGAAAAAAACGAGTTGTCATTTGCAATCGCGTGGA
>CALDLZ010000248.1 GCA_937915335.1 uncultured Faecalibacterium sp. | reverse complement strand
ACCTCCTGAAGTGGGTTTCCATTTTCAGTATACCCGCTCCACCGCACAAAGTCTGTGGTTATAACCACAAATTTTCCTTTATTTTTATCTTTTTTCCAAGTTTCACCTTAAAATTCCCTCAAAAGTCTTGACAGAAAAATGTTTTTTGCGCTAAACTTATGTTATGAAATTTTTTCGTTGTATCCAACGATGTCAAACAAGCAACTTGGAGAGGACAAACCGATCATGTCAATGACACTGAATCCCATCAACGAATCGGCGTTCCGAAAGGCCGCGCAGGCACTGGTGACCCAGAACCGTGCCGCCATCTTCCATCCCACCGGCACCGGCAAAAGCTGCATTGCCTGGAAGGTGGTCGAGGCCCGGCCGCAGGTCACCTTTTTCTGGCTGGTGGCGGGGGCCCAGCGCCTTGCTCTGCGGCAGGCGGAGCTGACCCGCTATAACGGCGGTATCCTGCCCGGCAACGTCCGCTTCTGTGATTGCGAAAAGCTGGCAGCCTCCACGCCGGAGCAGTGGGTGCGGCTGGGCGAGCAGAAGCCCGGCTGCATCGTGCTGGACTGCTACCACGAGCTCAGCGCGGTCTGCTGGGCACAATCGGTGCAGAAGCTGCTGCGCATATGCCCCCAGGCTAAGGTGCTGGGGCTGGGTGTGCCCAACGGCTCCCCGGTCTGCGCCGCCGCCCAGGAGCTGTTTGCGAACTGCATCGTTTCCACCATGACCGTGGCCGAGGCCATGGCGGCAGGCACCATGCCGGTGCCCTCCGCCTACGCGGCGTTGCTCTGGCCCCAGGAGCAGGAGTTGAACACCCTGCGGGCTCGCATCAAGAATCTGTGCATGCCCAAAGGGGATACCAGCCTGCGAGCTCAGTACGAGGAGCTGAGCTGGTCTCTGCGTCAGGTGGAGAATCTGACCGTTCTTCTGCCCCGTCTGCTCAGTGACACCAATGGTCGGTATCTGGTGCTGTTTGAATCCTCCGAGTATCAGGAAAAGCAGGGTACGGAGCTGGAAAAGCTGTTGCGTGTCATGAACCCCGCCGTCCGTTTCTACGCCGCCGACCATGCCTGCTTTGCGGATTCCGCCGCCGTGGAGACCTTCCTCTCTGACACGGCCCCGGGCCCCAAGGTGCTGCTTTGTGTCAACGCCCCGGGCGTGCAGCAGCCGCTGGAAGGGCTGGCGGGTGTCATTCTGGTGCGCCAGTCCAGCCTGATGTCTACCTTCAAGCAGATGCTCTGCCGTGCTCTGGTGGCCGCAGGCAGCCGCAGCGTGCCAGTGTTCGACCTGGTGGCGCAGTTCGAGGGGCTGGGCAATGGCCGCACCCTGCAGCGTGACTGTACCGAGGCCATGACCAAGGCGGGCAGCACCCACCCCGGCTTCCGCCAGGAGCGCCCCATGCAGCAAACTTATCGTTTGTACGGCAAGCTGCGCCGGGAAATGGAAGCCCGCTGGGACGTGCTGTACCAGGCCGCCGCCGATGCTGCCGCCAAGGAGGGCACCCTGGAGCTGCCCCGGAGTTACACCATTCATAGCGGCGAACCCGTGGGCAAGTGGCTGGAGATCCAGCGTCAGGTACAGGCCGGACAGCGTCCGGGCCGCCTGACCGCGGAGCAGGCCGCCAAGCTGGAAAAGCTGGGCATCCGCTGGAATCACCGGCTGGAGGCTGCCTGGGAAAAAGGCTTTGCCTCGGCACAGAAATACCGCGCAGATCACGGCGACCTGCTGGTTCCGGTGCGCTACCGCGATAAAAATGATTTTGCGCTGGGCGAATGGATCGTCTATAACCGCCAGCGTTATCTGGGCGGCAACCTGACCCAGAGCCGCATCGAGCGTCTGGAAGCCATCGGCATGGTGTGGAGTACCTCCAACGACCTGTGGGAGCAGAACTACACCGCCGCCACCCAGTATTACCTCGAACATGGCGATCTGGAAGTGCCTATCAAGTACGAGACCCTCCGGCTTTGCGCTGGGGGTCTGGCTGGGGGCACAGCGTGCCGCCTACAAGGCAGGCGAGCTGCCCCGGGATCAGGTGGAGCGTCTGGACGCGCTGGGCATGGACTGGACCAACCGCAATGACCGCAAGTGGATGTCACTGTACGATGTCGCCGCCGCCTACTACCACGAGCATGGCGACCTGAATGTTCCTTCGGAGTACGTCACCCCGGATGGCGTGCTGCTGGGCAAGTGGATCGCCCGCCAGCGCTACGCCTACCTGAACCCCGACCGTTCCAGCGCCCGGGTCACCCCCGAGCGCAAGGCTTTGCTGGACAAGCTGGGCATGGTGTGGGAGAAGCACGACCTCTGGCAGGAGCGCTATGACCTGGCTCTTGCCTACAAGACCGAGCACGGCAGTCTGGATATCCCCTCGGTCTACAAGACCCCGGACGGCATCTGGCTGGGCAGCTGGGTCAACCGCCAGCGGCAGGCTTTGAATTCCAGCGGCAGCGGCCTGAGCAGTGAGCGCCGCAAGCTGCTGCGGGCCCTCTTCAAAGGTGAACACCGCCCCAGCAACCCCGCCGCCGACCGCGGCACCGTCCGCGAGGCCAACTGGGAGCGCAACTTCCGCAGTGCCACCCGCTCGGGGGCCCAGGGGGGCGCGCCCCTCCCGCGGTCCCCCCCCCTATGCCCGCCACTACAAGCATCTTCTGGTTCCCGCCAGCTATGTAGACAGCGAGGGTGTGCGTCTGGGCGTGTGGATCTCGAACCTCCGCGCCGCCCGCAAGAACCGCCCGGATTCCTACCAGGTCACGCCCGCCCATGTCCGCAAGCTGGACAGCATCGGCATGGTCTGGGATGCCCGCGATGCCAAGTGGGCCGCTGCCTATCAGCAGGCCGTGGCCTACTACAAGGCCCATGGCCACCTCCACGCCGCCGCCAACTATAAGACCGATGAAAACGGTTTCTGCCTGGGCGACTGGCTCCGCCGGATGCGCGAGTGGAGGGCCTCCAATGATCCAAAACTCACCCCCGACCGCCGCGCCCTGCTCGACCAGATCGGGATGGAGTGGGAATAAATCACTTTCGCTGCAACAATAAAGGGAGTGCATCGTCCGGATGCACTCCCTTTTTGTATGTTCTGAGAATTTACAGGTTATCCAATTCCTTCTGCAGCTGGGCCAGAGCATTGCGGATGGGCAGATGCTGGGGGCAGGCGGCCTCGCACTTGCCGCAGCGGACACAATGGCTGGCCTTTTCGGCATCGGGGAAGCGAACCTCCCACTGGTGCTTGACGGCATCAGGCTGATCAAACATGCCCAGCTTATTCCAGATGCTGAAATTATCCGGGATATCCACGCCCATAGGGCAGGGCATACAGTACCGACAGCCGGTGCAGCCGATCTTGATGCGGCTGTGCAGGAAGGCAGCGGCCTGCCCCACAGCGGCTTCCTCAGCGGCGGTCAGGGGTTCAAAATTGGCAAAGGTAGCCAGATTATCGGTGAGCTGATCCTCAGCGCTCATGCCCGAAAGGATGACATGGACATTCTTGTGGCTGCCCACCCAGCGCAGGGCCCAGGAAGCATCCGAAGCATCGGGCCGCAGAGCCTTGAAGGGAGCTTCGGCCTCCGGGGGCAGGTTGGCCAGGGTTCCGCCCTTGATGGGCTCCATGATGACGAGGGGCACGTTCAATTCCTCAGTCAGCTGGTAGCCTCGGTCGCCCGCAATCTCCTCGGCACGGTCATCGGTGTCCAGATAGTTATACTGCAGCTGGCAGAAGTCCCAGGGCTGATCCCTCAGAATGTGCTCGAGACCCGCCGCGTTATCGTGACAGGAGAAGCCGAAATTGCGGATACGACCCGCCTTTTTCTGCTCCCACCGCCAGTCCACGATGCCCAGCGCCTTAGCCTGGTCATACCGGGCAGCGTGGAGGGAATGCAACAGGTAGAAATCAATGTACTCCACCCCCAGCCGCTGGAACTGCTCCTCGAAGATGCGCTGGGCGTCCTCCAGGCTCTTGCAGAGCCAGAG
>CALDLZ010000247.1 GCA_937915335.1 uncultured Faecalibacterium sp. | reverse complement strand
GTGCGCCCAGATAGGGCATTGTGTAAAGTGGCCTAAGGAACCACTGCTCACGGCAGTGAGCAAATCAAACCATCTTACTGATTCGGTGGAAACACCGAACGGGACCATCGCATGATGGCAAAGGGAATAGTCACGAAAAGACCTGTAGTGCGACTGTTTTCCGATGATAAGAAGATATGAGGACTAGCCTGAGTTTGGCGAACGTAAGATTCCAGTTCCTGTTTTTTGCAGGTTCGAGAAATGGTCTTGAAACTCGTGTCATAACACTGTGCTGTTATCTTTAATGACAGCGCAACTGCCAATTTGTTATGAAACAGGCGTGAGAACACGTCATAACGAATCGAAAGCGAGTTCCGACAATCTTCATTTTCCTAGACACAATGTTAACTGGGGATTGCCCGAACCCGGTGAAAATCGGGTCAGGCAACGGAAGCCCCATAGTAGTCCGCGAGTGTTAACGGCACTCACATGGCGAAGGGGGCTAGTTAGTAACCTCTAAAATGGAAGAATGAAAGGGAGGAGAAGCCTCAATGAATCCAACATCTGAAATTTTAGAACGTATCACCAAAAGTTCGACTGAACACAAAGACGGAGTATTTACCCGACTGTACAGATACCTGCTGCGGGAGGATATTTACTACGCCGCCTACCAGAAACTCTATGCAAACAAAGGCTCGACTACGAAAGGTGTAGACGACGATACTGCCGACCACTTCAGTGAAGCATACGTCAACGCACTTATTCAGGAGTTGAGAGATGGAACGTACCGGGCCAAACCGGTGCGGAGGGAGTATATTGCTAAGAAAAATGGCAAAATGCGCCCGTTAGGTATCCCTTCTTTCCGTGATAAATTATTGCAGGAAGCTGTTCGGATGATTCTGGAAGCCATTTACGAGCCGGTGTTCGACAGCAACTCCCACGGGTTTCGTCCCCACAGGAGCTGCCATACAGCATTAAGCCAAATCAAGAAAGATTTTACTGGTATCGTTTGGTTTATCGAGGGCGACATTACTGGTTGCTTCGACAACATCGACCACGAGGTTTTGATTGACGTATTGGCAAAGAAAATCAAGGACAGTAAGTTTCTGAATCTCATTCGGCAGTTTCTGAAAGCTGGATACGTCGAGAACTGGCAGTATAACAAAACCTACAGCGGTACGCCGCAGGGTGGAATCTGTTCGCCAATCCTTGCGAATATCTATCTGAACGAACTGGATGTGAAATTTCGGGAGATGAAGGCAAAATTTGACCGTCCGCGGACGAAAGATGAGCTGCAAACTCCAGAATACCACGCAGTCGATAAAGAGATGAAGAAAATCTCCTACTGGATAGACCACACGGCTGACCCGGATGCCCGCAAAGAGCTGATTCAGCAGTACCAAACTCTGAATAAGCAGAAGCGCACCATTCCGTGTCATCCTCAAACCAACAAGAAATTCACCTTCGTCCGATACGCAGATGATTGGCTGGTTGGTGTGTGCGGCACAAGGGAAGAATGCGAAGCACTCAAGATTGAAATCGCAGAATTCCTATCCAGCAAGCTCCACCTGAAACTCAGCGAGGAAAAGACACACATCACCCACAGCAGCGAAAATGCTCGCTTTCTGGGGTATGACGTGTCTGTTCGCAGATGTCAGAAGGTCAAGGGCAGCAAAATGAAAAACGGCAAGAGGCGGAAATCCCGCTCGCTTCACCTAAAAGTTGCGTTAAAAATCCCTCACACGGAAAAGATTGAGCACTTCCTGTTTGCAAAGAAAGTGATTATCCAAACCCCTGACGGTAGGTTTAAGCCTGTCCACCGGACTGCCTTGATGAATATGTCTGATAGCGAAATTGTTGAGCATTACAACGCAGAAGTGCGAGGATTGCTGAACTATTACAATCTGGCTGTGGATTACCACACGCTGGATTATTTCTGCTACCTGATGGAATACAGCTGCTTAAAAACGCTGGCCAATAAGCACAAGTCCTCTGTGCGGAAGATGATTCGACAGTACAAGGATGGCAAAACTTGGTCGGTGCCCTACGAAACCGCAAAAGGCACAAAGCGTGTCCGCCCGGTGAAGATTGCAGACTGTAAAAGCAACAAGGCAAATGCCGAAACAGATATTGTGTTCAAGAGAACCAAGTACCAGTGGAAGTCCACGATTCGGCAGCGATTAAACGCACGGGTCTGTGAACTTTGCGGAACGAGAACAGCTGAGCTTTACGAAGTGCACGTTGTACGGAATCTGAGTGAACTCGGAACTCTCGATTGGGAGCTTGCGATGAAGGCAAAGCGGAGAAAAACGCTTGTCGTCTGTAGCTGTTGCCACAACCGTATTCACCACAAGTGATATGTGAATTACTAAGGGGGAGCCGGATACTCAGAGATGGGTAAGTCCGGTTCCGTGGGAGGGTGTAGGAAACCTGCCGCCAAAAACGGCAAGGCGCCTTTACCCTACCCTACGACCTCCTTGCATCAAGGGAAGTTGAGAACATTTTTGAAAATTCAGACATGATCATCATGCTCAATCAGGCTGCTGGTGATAGGCAGATTTTGGCGAAACAACTCAATATTTCGCCCCATCAGCTTTCCTATGTGACCCACTCCGGCGAGGGCGAAGGGTTACTTTTCTTCGGCAATGTCATTCTGCCCTTTGTGGACAGATTCCCCACCGATCTTGAACTTTACCGCATCATGACCACAAAACTGGGTGAAGTTTCGGAGGGCGCACAGAAATGAGCAATCCGAAGCTGAACTTCAAAGAGGAAACGTCAGCCAAAAAGACACGCTCTCCCCCGAAGAAAGCAAGTGTTGAGCAGCCCCTGCCCAAAAGGAAAAAACTGAAAATGGATGCAGACAAGGCGGCAGAAAAGGCTCAGCATCTGCGTTTTGGAAAGGCAGAGCTGACCCCGGACGAACTGAGCCGTTTGAGCAAAGCGCAAAAACGCGAGATGTACGCTGCCAATGCTGCCCGGTCTGCGGTACACCGGGAAATCGACCAGTACGAGGAAGATAATGTCGGTGTGCAGGCATTGAGCGAGGGTGAAAAAGCGGTTGGAAATGTCCATGATATTTCCAGAAGCCGTTATGTCCGCAAACTCAAGCGAAAAACCAAAGTGCAGGGCAAGAAAAAAGCCCCAAACGCTAAATCTTCTGTGCAGGAGCAACCCACATCACAAAATGCAGGAGATTTCGGCAACAGAGAGGGCGGCTCCAACTGGCTCTCCCGATGGCGGCAGAAGCACGACATTCGGCAGAGCTACTATGCCGCCGCCCGGTCTGGCGGCACAGCAACGCAGACTGCTGGAGGCAAAAAAGCTGCATCCAGCGGTGCATCTGCGGCACGGTCTGGTGTTGAGCAAGTGGTGGACAAAGGAAAATCTGTGGTCAGTACGGCGGTAAACGGCCTTATGACTGCGGCAAAAAGTAACGCTCATGTTATTGCTATCATGGGCGTTTTTCTTTTGCTCATTCTGATGGTGATGTCCGGCTTCTCGTCCTGCGGCATCCTCTTTTCGGGCGGCACACAGGTGTCCGGCCAGACCATTTACACCGCCGAGGACAGGGATATTCGCGGTGCCGAGCAGGACTATAAAAAGCTCGAAAAGGAGCTGGACAAAAAAATCAAGCGCACTCCGCAAGACCATCCGGGCTACAACGAGTATCAGTATCACCTTGACCCCATCGAACATGACCCGTGGCAGCTCGCTTCGTTCCTGACTGCCCTGTATGATGATTACACCCGGTCAGAGGTGCAGGGCAAATTGAAAGAAATCTTCAAGAAGCAGTACAAGCTCACCACATGGGTCGAAGTGCAGATACGGTATAAAACCGTGTGGGTCATCAGTCCTGCGGGTATCCCGGTTCCTACGCAGGTGCCGTATGAGTACAAGATTTTTCACACCAAGCTGGAAAACAAAGGTCTGGAGGTCGTTATCCGCGAAGAATTGACCGAAGATCAGTGGAAGCGGTACGAGATTT
>CALDLZ010000246.1 GCA_937915335.1 uncultured Faecalibacterium sp. | reverse complement strand
CTGGCAAAGTTCGCCTTTGCCACCGACGTGACCTTCACCGAGAAGTACGAAGGCAGCACCGATGGCATGGTGCAGGTGTCCACCCACACCGCCCGCGGTTTTATCCCCATGATGGAGCTGATCGACCGCGACAAGGAACTGGCCCGTCTGAACAAAGAGAAGGCCAAGGCTGAGAAGGAACTGGCCATGTTTGAGAACCAGCTCAATAACCCCAAGTTCGTGGAGCGCGCTCCCGCCGCGCTGGTGGAAGAGATCCGCGCAAAGCACGCCAACAGTCAGAGCAAGCTGGCCAACATCGAGCAGAGCATCAAGGCTCTGGGTTGATCTGATGTCGGAACAGAACAACCGTACCTCCCCGTGGCTCATCGCGGGGCGGGTGATCTTTACCTTTGCTCTCATCGGCTGCATTACCTTCATCTTCTCGAACTCGCTGCAGATCGCGGATGTTTCCGAGGGGGCCAGTGGCCGGGTGCTGAACATGCTGCAAAGCGTTCTGCGGCATCTGGGGCTGAACGGCGCGGCTGACCGGCTCACCATGCACATCGTGCGCAAGCTGGCGCATTTCTGTGAGTATATGCTGGAAGGTTTCCTGCTCATGCTCTGCCTGCGGGTGTACACCCGGCACTTCTTCAAACATGTGTCCTGGCCCATATTGGGTGGTCTGCTCACAGCCCTGACCGATGAGACCATTCAGCTCTTTGTGCCGGGCCGCAGCAGTCAGGTCACCGATGTCTGGATTGATTTTTCCGGCGTGATGACCGGCCTGCTGGTGGGACTCATCCTGCTGGGGCTTGTCCGGATGTGCATCATTCTCTATCAACATCGAAACGAGGTTTGACGCAATGACCATTGAACAGGCAAATGCCTATTTTGCATCTCTGCCCGAGGGCTTTGCCCCGGCCCGGCAGTTACAGGAAGCCCTGTCTGCCAAGGCCGGACGGGTGGATTATGTGGGGGTGGCCGGTACTGCCGGCAAAACTGCCGCCGCCGCCCTCACGGCTGCGGTGCTGCAGGCGGCGGGTCTCGTTACCGGCAGCTACCGTGCCGGGTGCGAGCCGCTTTCTGCCCGTATTCAGGTAAACGGCGCTCCCGTGGACCCGGAGCTTTTTGCTCAGGTCACTGAGACTTTGAGCAATCGGGAGACCCTGCCCCGCGCCGCCGCCGAGCTGGCCGCCGCCGCCCGCTGCTTTGGCGAGACTGGCTGCAAGTTGGCTGTGGTGGAGCTGCCGGATGCCGGCCTTGCCGCCGCTCTGCCCAAGATGCCGGTCTGCGCTGTTACGGCCATCGGTCCGGACGGTGTCAGTGCCTCGCTCGAGCGCTCTGCCGCATTGGCGGCGGGTGTGATGCGGGAGGGCTGCATCTGCGTCACCGCGCCCGAGCAGCCCAAGGCTGTGCTCAGTGAGCTCATCGTGGCCGCTGGCAAAGCCAACTGTGAGCTGGTCGTGCCCGATCCCGACGATATCACCTTTCTCGAAGCCGAAAAGTTCGCCAGCCGGGTGGACTATGGTGGATACACCGTGCCGCTGGCCTTCCTGGGCCGTCATGCCGCCGGAAGCGCCGCCATCGCTGTGGAGCTGGCGCTGGCCCTCTGCAAAAAAGATTACGACATCTCCGATGAGGCCATTCTGGAAGGGCTGGCCGCTGTGGACAACCGCAGCAGCATCCGGGTTATCTCCCAGCGTCCGCTGGTGGTGCTGGATGCCTGCCGTACCCCACAGCAGGCCATGGCCCTGCTGCGGGTCCTGAACATGGCCAAGGTGAGCCATCTGAGCGCCGTCATTGGCCTGGCCGAGGAAGAAGGTGCCGAAGCCTTCTTCGCTGCGCTGGAAAGCGGCCTGACCTCTGAGAACCAGAAGAAGGATCGCACCACCATGCCCGGCATGAGCGAGAATCCCTTTGATAAGGTGTTCCTCGTCACCCCGGCGGGTGTGGATGCCACCATGACTGAGCGCCTGTTGGAAAAGGCGCGCTACCACTTCGATGCCGAGCTCTGCGAGAGTCTGGCTGAGGCTGTGAAGCTGGCCAAGGCCAACAGCCGCCGCGGCCTGCTGATTTGCGGTGGTGAAGCCATCGCGCTGGAAGCAGCCGACCTGCTGGCTGAGAAGTAAGCGACAGCCTTTTCTAAAATATGCTTGAAAGAGTCTGTACACTGTAAAAAAGTGTATGGGCTCTTTTTATTTGCCGTGGAGCCTGCCCATGGAAGGAGAATCGCAATGGCAACAGTCACATTCAGTGCGGCGGGCGATCTGCTCTATGCCTATCTGGCGGGCGAGATCGACCACGATGCCGCGCAAAACCTGCGCATCCAGCTGGACGATGCCCTGCTGGCCCGCACCCCCAAAACGCTGGTGCTTGATCTGGGCGGGGTGGGGTTTATG
Source organism: uncultured Faecalibacterium sp. (assembly GCA_937915335.1). GTDB lineage: Bacteria > Bacillota > Clostridia > Oscillospirales > Ruminococcaceae > Faecalibacterium. The sequence continues at coordinate 1,587 of CALDLZ010000246.1, read as the reverse complement.
GATTCGTCGGGCGTGGGGCTCATTCTGGGCCGCCAGCGCTGCGCCCGCAGTCTGGGCGGAACCCTGCGTATCCAGCACGCCCCGGAGCAGCTGCGCCGCGTCCTGCGGCTGGCAAATATCCCCTGCACGGATGCAGGACAGGAGGAATGATTATGAAAGCGGAAAATACGACCAAAATTCAATTTGATTCCCTCAGCGCCAACGAAGCCTACGCCCGTGGCGCGGCAGCGGCCTTTCTGGCTCGGTATGACCCCACTGTGCCCCAGCTGGCCGACCTGAAAACAGCGGTGTCCGAAGCGGTCACCAACTGCATTGTCCACGCCTACCCTGACCGGGTAGGGCCCATCACCATGACAGTCTCTGTCTATCCGGGGCGGCTGGTCAAGGTCATTGTGGCCGATAAGGGGGTAGGGATCCCGGATATCCCCCGGGCCATGGAGCCGCTCTTTACCACCGGAAACCCCGAGGAGCGTTCCGGTCTGGGCTTTGCTGTTATGCAGAGCTTTATGGACAAGGTCAGTGTCCGTTCCGCTCCCGGTAAGGGAACACGGGTCACAATGACCAAACATCTGGAGGAAAAGCTCTCTACATAATAGGAAACGAGGGAGAGACCATGGTAACGGACAAGACCCGGCGCAGTGAATTCATCGAGCAGAACCTGGGGTTGGTACACGCCTGTGCCGGACGCTTCCGGGGCAGGGGCATCGAGTATGATGATTTGTACAGTGCGGGGTGTATGGGACTCATCAAGGCGACCGATGGCTTCGATGAAGGGCGTGGTGTCTGTTTCTCCACCTACGCTGTGCCTGTCATTCTGGGCGAGATCAAAAAACTCTTTCGGGAGGGTGGCACGGTAAAAGTGAGCCGCTCCCTAAAAGAGCTTGGCCTGCGCATCAACGCCGCGCGGGAGCATCACCATAAGCTCTGCGGTTCGGAGCCCACGCTTTCCCAACTGGCTGAGGAGCTGGGGGAGAGCGTGGAGAATATCACGCTGGCAATACAGGCCGCTCAGCCCGCCCTGAGCCTGACCCCGGAAGGAGAGGACAGCGACCGTCAGATGGACATTCCAGTAGAATCCCCTGAGGAAGAGCTTGCGGATAAGATCGGCCTGGCGGAGGTACTGGAAAGTCTGCCCGAGGAGGACAGGCTGTTGATCCGTCTGCGGTTCTATGCCAACCGTACCCAGAGTGAGACGGCAAAGGTGCTGCATACCACCCAGGTGCAGATCTCCCGGCGGGAGCGTAAGATTCTGCGCCGGATGCGGGAAAGACTGCTGGAATGAGCAATAGAAAAAAGAAAATTGGATTTTTCTCGAAAAAAGTAAAAAAAGGGCTTGCTTTTTGTCAGAGCCTGTGCTAAAATACATTACTGTCAGGCGAACATCTGACACAAACGCTTCAGCAAAAATGGATGAAAAGTAACGAAGATCGATTGGTTCTTCCAAGAATATCAAAAAATCTTTAAAAAAGAGCTTGACATTTAAGCATGAACATGCTAAAATATAAAAGCTGTCAGCCGCAAGGCTGAGGCGCGCAGGACCTTGAAAATTGAACAATATCGAAAAACTTGTAACGGAACCTATTATCG
>CALDLZ010000245.1 GCA_937915335.1 uncultured Faecalibacterium sp. | reverse complement strand
ATTTGATAATTTGCATCAGTAAAACGGAAAGCAGCCTACAAAAAACATGAGCACCCCTGCCAATGAAATGTGCGATGACACACGGATTGGCAGGGGTGCTTTTTTGAATATCGAGAAGATGTTAAGTGATTTCCCGGATAGCATGGATGAATTTTTTCGCCGCAGCCGTTGGCTCCTTTGCGTATATCAGCCCATACGGCAGGGTATAATCCGTTTCCAAAGGAATCGTCACAAGATTGCTGTGAATGTCTGCATAGACTGGCTGCGTGATCAAAATATAATCGTTGACTTCGCAGAGCGTAAAGGTGTCCACACCATAATAGGACGAATTTACGATTTGTACTGTGGGATAGTGGTCCCGCACATCCTTGCGGAATGCGTCTACTTCTTTTGATACGCCCTCAATGGGCATTACAAGGTACTCACCATTCAGGTCCTGCATGGTGAGTTTTTTCATGCCTGCTAGACGGTGATTTTTTGCAACGGCGCAGCAAATTGGTGTCCGTTCCAGTTCCAGAAACTGACACAGACCATCCCAACCGGCAGAACCATAGATACCTTCAAACAAATCATATTCCACGCCGAGTGCAGAAAACACTTCTCCACGGTTTTGGTATTCCGTCATGGGTAAAATTTCAATTTTTAGTTCTGGGTGACTGACGCTGACCCGTGTCCAGAGGTCAGGGAGCAATCTGCATTTATAAAGAAGTGATGTTCCGATTCGTACTGCCGTGTCAGCAGATTCAGCCAGCTTTCTGGCCTTGGTCAAGGCTTCCTGCGAAAGCCGGATAATTGTCTTGGCATCTTCATAGAGTGACTGTCCGGCAGGTGTCAGCTTAACGCCGTGATTGGAGCGAAGAAACAGTTTGAAGCCACAGCTTGCTTCCAGCAAGTTGACTTGCTGGATGATGGCAGGCGGCGAAATATACATGGACTCTGCTGCCTTGCTGAAACTACCCAACTCAGCCACCTTGACAAATGCGTCCAACTGCGGATTGTACATTGTTCTCTCCTGCATGAGGTTTTTACTTTATGCCATGATAACATATCCGAACTTCCGATGCAAGAGGATTCGTTCTATACTAAGAACAACGAAGAAAAAGGAAGTCGATGCAGATGAAAAAATTGGGGTTTTATCTATCTTCGCTGTCCATGCCAGAGTGTGCGCCGCAGATGGCAAAGCTGTTTATGGAAAATGGTTTTACCTATTTTGAAACCAACATTACATCAAAAAGTTGCAGCATCTTTCGGCAGGCGGTTTCCGAACTCTATCCACGCAGAGCATACACGATTGCCGGACGGGTGCCCTTTGTAGAGAAGAATGAACTGCCACACTTCTGGTTAAAGCTACATAGTATTTGTGAGCTTGACCGTCTGGATTACTGCTGGATTTCCGTAACCAACGAACAGGAACGGAAAAATCTGCCGGATAGGCTGGAAGTTTTGAGGCATCTCCAAATGGAGGGACGAATTCACCACATTGGAATATCTTTTCAGGGAAATGCTGTGCTGCTGGATGAAATTTTAACGGTGCACCCGGAGTTGGAATATGTTAAACTGCTATTCAAAGATGGTTTCCGCACGAGTGGTTTTGGTTCCTGCTATCAGGTTGCTGCCGGACACCGTAAGCCCATTATTGCGGTGCTGGAGGATGCACCGGATCAATCGTTTTCCACACTGCAATGCGTGATGGAGTATCCTCATGTGATGATGGTTCTGCCCAGTTTGCATCAGATACAGGACATGGAGTGTGCGATTCGTATTTCTGATTCCACACAGGACCAGATAAATGCTTGTAAGTCGATTTAACTTTTGGGAGGTTTCAAAATGGATGAAATTCTATTGAATAATGGCGTAAAAATGCCTG
>CALDLZ010000244.1 GCA_937915335.1 uncultured Faecalibacterium sp. | reverse complement strand
TATTATGCCCTTCTAGGGCTTACTCAAGCCACCGGCTTAGCCGGTGGTTTTGACTTGCCAGTAGGACGGTCTTGCAAAGAAACGCTGGATTGTGTATTATAAAAGTATTCTGATTTTGAGAGGGCCGTTTTATGACACTGGATTTCTATACTCTCAGCGTGATCTATCTGGTCTACTCGTTCCTGGGATGGGTAGGGGAGACAATCGTGGTCACCATTCGGGGCCGAAAGTTTGCAAACCGTGGTGTGGCCTCCGGCCCCTTCTGCTTTGTGTATGGCACGGCGGGGGTGCTCATCACCATCGGCCTGAACGATCAGCGCTCCAGCCTGCTGGCGCTGTTTTTCGGCAGCATGATCTATGCCACGGTGGTAGAGTGGCTGACCGCCAAGCTGTTGGAGCATGCCCACCACCGCCGGTGGTGGGACTACTCCGATAAAAAGTTCAATCTGGATGGCTATGTCTGCCTGCAGTATTCCGCACTGTGGGGCCTGCTGGGCATGGCGGCTGTCCGCTGGGGCAATGACCTGCTGTTCCGGCTCTGTGCCCATCTGCCGCCGCTGCTGTTCCATGTGGTGCTGTGGGCCGGGATGGCGCTTGCTGTTCTCGATCAGATCGCCGCCGTGGTGGTGGTCAGCCAGTATGCCGCCCGTCACCCCCGGCTCGAACAGCTGAATCAGGAGCTGGGCAGGGGCTCGGAAAAGCTGCGGCAGAAGATCTCCGCCAGCGTGGAAAGGCGTATCCAGCGGGCCTATCCTGCCGCTGCCCGGCCGGAGCCTACCACCAGCGCGGAGAAGCAGCTTTCGTTTTCCGACCTGCTCTGGCTTTTTGTCATCGGGGCCTTCCTCGGGGATGTGGTGGAGACGATCTTCTGCCGTGTCACCGCCGGGGTGTGGATGAGCCGTTCCAGCCTGGTCTGGGGCCCGTTCAGTGTGGTGTGGGGGTTGGCGCTGGTGCTGGCCGCTATCCTGCTGCGAGGCGGGGAGCAGAAGAGCGAGAGCCGGATCTTCTGGTTCGGCGTGATCCTGGGCGGTGCTTATGAGTATGTCTGCAGCGCCGTGACAGAGCTGCTGTTCGGCACCGTGTTCTGGGATTACAGCGGCTTCAAGTTCAACCTGGGCGGGCGCATCAACCTGCTGTATTGCTTTTTCTGGGGCATTGCGGCGGTGGCGTGGATCCGTTACGGCTACCCGTTGGTGGCAAAGGAAATGCGGAAGGCCAAGCGCCATGTCCGCCCCTGGATGACGGCACTGCTGGCCGTGTTCATGGCCGTGAACCTTGTTACCAGCGCGCTGGCCCTTGCCCGGTATGATGCCCGTACCAGCGGCAAGGCCCCGGCCAACGCGGTAGAGGTCTTTTTGGACACGCATTTCGACAACGACCGGATGGAACGCATCTACCCAAACGCTAAAAAAGTGGATAAAGCAGGGTAAAGTTTTCGTTCGTGCTTGCTTTTTTGCGCCGGAACAGGTATAATATTTTCCAGATAAAAGGGAGTAGAGGGTGCCCGCCCTTGCGCGGTGCACTGCATCATAGCGTCATCCCGGCAGAAATGCCCGCTAGATGCCGAATGCTTGAGACTTTTATTACAGTGTTTCCGTGGAAAAGCTGTAATAGGGGTCTCTTTCTTTTTACCCGGCAGGGGACCTTTCCACCGTTGGCCGGGCAAACGTTGAAAAAAGGAGAGATTTTATGTTGATCCCCGTTTTATTGTTTATCGTGGGCCTGCTCTGCCTCATCAAGGGCGGTGACTGGTTCGTTGACGGTGCCACCGGCATCGCCCGCCGTTTCAAGGTGCCGGAGCTGCTCATTGGTGCCACGGTGGTGTCTATCGGCACCACCCTGCCCGAGGTCATGGTCTCCACCACCTCGGCCCTGACCGGCCATGGTGAGATCGCTTATGGCAACGCCATTGGCTCTGTTATCTGCAACTCGGCCCTCATTGCCGCCATCACCGTGGCAGTGCGCCCGGGCAAGGTGGATCCTAAGAGCCTGCGGGTACCGGTGCTCTTCTTCTTTGTGGCCGCCGCCCTTTATGCAGGCGTGGCCTACACCACCGGCTACTTCAGCCGCCCCATCGGCCTTGTACTGCTGGCCCTCTTTGTGGCCTACATGGTCTGCAATGTGCTGGCAATGAAAAAAGCCCCCGCCCCGGAAGGGGACGAGGACGAGCCGGAAAAGGAAATGTCGTTCGGCAAGGAGATCGGCCTGCTCATCATCGGCGCGGCCCTCATTGCCGTGGGTGCCAACCTTCTGGTGGACAACGGTACCCTGATCGCTCAGGCGCTGGGCGTGCCCGAGTCCGTCATTGCCCTGACCTTTGTGGCGCTGGGCACCTCTCTGCCCGAGCTGGTCACGGCCATCACCTCGCTGACAAAAGGACATGGCTCCCTGTCGCTTGGCAATGTCATCGGTGCCAACGTGTTCAACCTGGTGCTGGTCAGCGGTATGTCCATCAGCGTGTCCCCCTTCAGCATCCCACAGGGCTCCACGATCATGGGCATCAATTCTTCGCTGGTCATGGATCTGCCCGTGATGTTCGCCGTGATGCTCATCCTGACCGTGCCCGCCCTGTGCAAGGGCAAGCTTTCCCGCTGGCAGGGAGTGCTGCTGCTCTGCATCTATGCAGCCTTCTGCGCTGTCCAGTTTGCCATGTAAAAAGTTCAGGCCAACACATGGTTCAGCTCCACAATGGACTGGTTGGCGTTTTTGGTCAGGCAGGTGACTGTCTCAAGAAGGGCATCCTCGTTTACGGGGGTGCCCTTTTTCAATTCCCGCAGCAGCATCATCAACAGGCCGCCGGCATAGAAATCGGCCACATGTTCCAACAGGGCGGGCGGTACACGGCGCAGGTCTGGCGAGGGGCACTGATGCAGCAGGTCGGCAATATCGGTGCTGAGCTTTTCGGATAAGATCTCGCTGAGCATAGGAAATAAGTTGCTGTTTACCAGGTTCCGTACCAGCCGCTCGTGCTGATGCAGAAACGCCAGCAGTTCCTTATTCATATAAAGAAAGACGCTTCCAAAATCGTCATTCTTCACATCCAGCGGCATTTCGCTGCGAAACTTGTCGCAAAGCTCAGTGAGGTAAAACGAGAAGTACTCGTATTTGTCCGCAAAATGCTTATAAAAGGTGGTGCGCCGGATCATGGCGCGGTCACACAGTTCGTTGATGGTGATCTCCTCGAATCGCTTTTCCTCCATCAGTGCCGTAAAGGCATTGTGGAGCAGCATATAGGTCTTTTCAATCCGCAAATCAAGCTTCTTTTCCATGGTTTCTCCTCAGTTCGGAAACATTCTGCATAAATTTGTCCATTATCATACAGATTGGGGGATTTGTCCATTGCGTTTTCCCTGTTTCTACTTTATCATACGATTCGTACAAATGTCAACTATCTTTCGCTTGCAAGTTTTTGAACAGGAGGGAAATAATGGCACAAACGCAAGAACTTCAGAATACGGCACCCCCGAAAAACGACTTTATGCATAAGCTCGCGCGGCAGATCGTTGAGCGGCGCAACCTGATCTTTCTGGTCGTCATTATCCTGCTGATCTTCTCTGTCATCTCGAGCGGCTGGGTCAGCGTGGAAAATGACCTGACGACCTACCTGCCGGATAGTTCCGGCACCCGTCAGGCACTGGACGTGATGGAAGAGCAGTTCACCACTTACGGTACCGCCGACGTTATGGTGGCAAACGTCACCCAGGAAGAGGCCAAGGAACTGGCCGACAAACTGACGGATATCGAGGGCGTGCAGAGCCTGACTTATGATGAGACAACGGCTCACTATAACAATGTCTCGGCCCTGTACTCCTTTACCTTTGATTACCCGGAGGATGACGACCAGTGTCTGGAAGCGCTGGACCGCGTGAAAGACGCCCTCTCCAGCTACGACACCTATGTCTCCACCAGTCTGGGAAACACCGAGGCAGATATCATCAGCCACGAGGTCAACGTCATCATCGTTTACGTCGCGGTCATCGTGGTGGCCGTTCTGATCTTCACCACCCAGACTTATGCGGAGATTCCTGTTCTGCTGCTGACTTTCGTCATCTCCATGGTGCTGAACAGTGGCACAAACTTTCTGCTGGGCACCATTTCGTTCATCTCGAACTCGGTCACCAGCATCCTGCAGCTGGCTCTTTCTCTGGACTATGCCATCATTTTCTCCAACCATTTCCGCGAGGAGCACGAGACCCTGCCCATGAAGGAGGCGGTCATTGAAGCCCTGAGCAAGAGCATCCCCGAGATCTCTTCCAGCTGCCTGACGACAGTCGGCGGTCTGGTGGCCATGATGTTCATGCAGTTCAAGATTGGCCCCGATATGGCGATCTGCCTTATCAAGGCCATCGTGTACTCCATTCTGTCGGTCTTTCTTGTCATGCCGGGCCTGCTGATGCTCTTCGGCCCCTGGATGGACAAGACAAAGCACAAAAACTTTGTGCCTAAGATCCCCTTTGTGGGCCGGTTCGCTTACAAGACCCGCAAGATCATTCCCCCGCTCTTTCTTGTGGTAGTGCTCTTTGCGTATCACTTTTCCAGTCTGTGCCCCTACGCCTACGGGCTGGGCAGCCTCAAGACCCCCAAGCTGAATGACGTGCAGATCGCTACCAACATGATCAAGGACAACTTCACTTCTTCCAACATGGTGGCACTGGTGCTGCCCAAGGAAGATTATAGCGTGGAAGCAAACCTTATCACGGAACTTCAAAGCCGTGATGAGGTGGACAGCGTGATGGGACTTTCCAATATTGAGGCAATGGACGGCTACTGTCTGGAGGATAAGCTCACCGCCCGTCAGTTCTCGGAGATGGTGGGTCTGGACTACGAGCTGGCCCAGACCATCTACGCGGCCTATGCGGCGGACAACGACGAGTACGCACAGGCCATTGGCAACTTCTCCTCGTACAGCGTCCCGCTGATGGATATGTTCCTCTATGTCTGTGACAAAGCCGATTCCGGACTGGTCTCGCTGGACGATGATATCATGGATACCCTCCACGATGCCCAGAAGCAGATGCTCAGCGGTAAGGCCCAGCTGCAAGGCGAGGATTACAACCGTATCCTGATCTACTTGAGCCCCGATCTGGAACCGGGCCAGACTACCTACGATTTCACCGATACCATCCAGAGCATCGCCCGCAAGTATTATCCCGAGGGCAACATTTATCTGGCCGGTGATGTCACCAGCGAGTACGATTTCCAGAAGTCCTTCGCTGTGGATAACAATGTTGTCAGCATCGTGTCCATCCTCATCGTGCTGGTGGTTCTGCTGTTCACCTTCCAGTCGGCCGCCATGCCCATCCTGCTGATTTTGGTCATTCAGGGTGCTATCTGGATCAATTTCAGCTTCCCTACCTTTACCAATACGCCTCTGTTCTATCTGAGTTATCTGGTGGTCAGTTCCATCCAGATGGGTGCAAACATCGATTACGCCATCGTCATCGCCACCCGTTACACAGAACTGAAGGATAAGATGGACCATCAGGATGCCATCATCGAATCCATGAACTTCGCTTTCCCCACCATCCTGACCTCCGGCACCATTCTGGCCGTGGCCGGTATCCTGATCGGCCAGATGACCTCTCATGCCGCCATTGTCGGCATCGGTCAGAGCCTGGGCCGCGGTACCATCATTTCTATTATCCTGGTCCTGTTCGTTCTGCCCCAGATCTTGCTGCTGGGCGGCAGGATCGTGGATAAGACCTCCTTCTCGATGCCCAAGGTCACGGAACGCTCCAGCATCAGCGGACGCGTGCGGGTGAACGGCATCGTGCAGGGCGAGGTGCACGGCAAGGTATCCGGTGTGATGAACGCTGTCGTCAGCGGCGATGTTCAGCTGACCGTTCTTTCGGGCAATGTGACCCCGGAAGAGGAGGCAAAGCCGGAACTTCCGGAAAAAACAGAGAAGCAGGAGGATGAAGATGAACCGAAACAGTAAAATTTTCCGCCGTCTGACCTCTCTTCTGCTGGCGGCGGCAATGCTTGCGGTGCTGGCTGTCCCGGTATTTGCCGAGGGCGTGCAGAGCGGCGACACCGTTTCCATCAACAGCGTTTCCGACCTGCTGGCTCTGGTTGAAAAATGCAGCGTGGACAATTGGTCCAAGGGCAAGACCGTGATCCTGCAGCAGGATCTTTCCCTCGACGAGGTGGCGTGGGAGCCCATCCCCTCGTTCAGCGGCACCTTCCGGGGCAACGGCCACACCATCCGTGACCTGGA
>CALDLZ010000243.1 GCA_937915335.1 uncultured Faecalibacterium sp. | reverse complement strand
CGGAAGGCTGCGACGCAAAGCTAAAGGGCCCGGAACGGGCAGCCAGCTGCACTTTACCCTTACAGCTTCGGGTAAAGCCCATGATAACGAATCACTTTCCCTAGAGCCTGCATTGGCTCCCCCTTCGGGGGAGCTGGCGAGCGATAGCGAGACTGAGAGGGTTACAGAGCGTTGTACCAGCCTGATGGCTGGTGCGGCGCTCTTTTTGCTTTGGTTGGTGCAAAGATTTTTGGGAGTATCAATAAAGGAGGATTTTTATGAAACCAAAACGTCTAATAAGTTTGCTGGTTGCGGTTTGTATGGTGGTTGTAATGCTGCCAGTGTCTGCGTTTGCGGCGGGAAAAGGTGACGAATTTGCATATACATATTCAGGTGTGACACTGAATTATAAAGTAATCGATGCAGATAAGCAGTTCGTGGAACTCTCTCATAATGAAAATATTAAAGGAGATGTTGTTATTCCGGCGACGGTAGAGGATACGAACGGAACAATCTATACTGTTACTGAAATTGGAACTGATGCAATCAACAATGATAAAAGTCGTTGGAATAATGCTCCAACTAGTATTAAAATTCCGTCAACGGTTACGAAAATAAATGGTAGCGCCTTTAACAACAATTGGAGTCTTACAAAAATTGAAATTCCTGCAAGTGTCGAGTATATTGGTATGTGGGCATTTCAGTGGTGCGGCGTAGTAACAGAAATTACTTTCGAGGAGGGAAGCAAATTAAAGAAGATTGATCAAAGTGCTTTTTCCTGCTGTCAGAAAGTAAAAGAAATTGTTCTCCCAGAAGGTGTAGAAACGATTGGTGCAGATGCTTTTGGCGGATGTGATGATTTGGAAAGCATTACAATTCCAAGTACGGTAACTACAATTGAAACTATAAACAATGTTCCATTCGTCAATGATAATGGCAAAGTTGATATTAAATACAATGGAACAAATGATTTGATCTTTGAAGGCAAAGTTCCTGGTTCGCTTGTCAATAAAATCAAGCACCCGCATACAGTAGTATTTGTGATGAACGGCCACGGCACTGCCCCCGCAGACCAGATTGTTTATACTGGTGACCCGATTGAAAAGGTTGCTGCCCCCACCGCGGCAGGGTATACATTTGGCGGTTGGTACACTGACAAGGAACTGAACCAAGCATTTGATATTGAGAACGACACTATTTCCGGCGATACTACCCTGTATGCCAAGTGGGTAGCCATTCCCGCAACCATGACCACTGATACTGAAAAAGTAACCTGTGCCATTGGTGAACCTGCTAAGATTGACTTCACAATCAACGCAAATGGTGAAGCTGGAAAGCCTGCAATTGTGAACATGGAGTTCAGCAACGAGAATGCACTGGAAAAACTGCGTGTTGGTGTCGGCGACCAGTGGAAAGACCTGCCCACGAAAAACAGTAAGATAGAGATTGCGTCCTTGGCTGCAATGTCCGGCCAGTTGGAAGCAACCTTTCATAAGGCTGGCAATTATACCTTGACTGTTACAATGAAAACCGATGCAGGAACGACAGTTGCAAAAACAATCAATATCACTGTTGGCGAAAAGGCCGCCGAAATCGTTCCAGCAACCCAGCTCTACGACCTGACCATCAAGAACGCCGATGTTACCATTAAAAACGGCGACGAAGAGCTCAAGGCCGAGAAGAACGACAAGGGTGAGCTGATTGCTAAAGTTCCTGAAAACGCTGATGTGACCGTGACCTACACCAGCCAGAGCGATGCTGTGGCCTTTGAACAGTGGACTGTGACTACCGACAAAGAGCTGGATGTGGATGTCAAGACGAACCCTCTGACCTTCAAGATGCCTGCCGGTGGCGTGACTGTTGAAGCCATGACCAAAGACGCAAGCATTGAGGAAGAACCCAACGTGCTGGGCACCGCCGCCGTCATTGGTACTGCTGCCGTTGGCACCGCTGTGCTGGCATGGCAGGGTTACGAGTTGGGCACGGAGCTGTATCTGAAGTATGCTCTGCCTGCAGGAGCCGCTATCCCCACCAACCGTGCCGAACTGGCTGAGCTGGTGTGG
>CALDLZ010000242.1 GCA_937915335.1 uncultured Faecalibacterium sp. | reverse complement strand
ACCCCCGTATTGAAGAAGTTGCCGGCTGCCTGGCCGGCGCAAACTGCGGCGGCTGCGGCTACGCAGGCTGTGCCGACTACGCAAAGGCCGTTGTTATGGACGGCGTTGCCTGCGACAAGTGCGCTCCCGGCGGCCCCAAGGCTGCTGCTGCCATCGCCAAGATCATGGGCGGCGAGGCAAGCGCTGTGGAGAAGAAGGCCGTGGTCCAGTGCCAGGGCTACTCCGAACACTGCAAGCCCAGCTACGACTACAAGGGCATCCAGACCTGCGCCGCTGCCGCTACCCTGTACGGCGGCCCCAAGACCTGTACCTTTGCCTGCATCGGCCTGGGCGACTGCACCAAGGTGTGTAAGTTCGACGCCATCCATGTTGTGGACGGCGTGGCCAAGGTGGATAAGGATAAGTGCACCGGCTGTGGTGCCTGTGCCAATATCTGCCCCAAGCACGTCATTATGATCGATGCCGGCGGCCCCCGCAAGCCCGTGGTCATGTGCTCCAACCAGGATAAGGGCCCCGTTGCCATGAAGGCCTGCACCACTTCCTGCATCGCCTGCGGCATGTGCGAGCGTACCTGTAAGTTCGATGCCATCCACGTTGTGGACGGCGTGGCCCGTGTGGACTACGACAAGTGCAAGGGCTGCGGTATGTGCGCCCAGAAGTGCCCCAAGAAGATCATCCTCTTCCCGCTGAAGGACGATCCGTATCCCCCCAAGCCCGTTGTGAAGCAGGCCCCGAAGGCCGCCGCTGCTGCACCCGCAGCTGCTAAGGCTCCCGAGACTGCCGCAAAGGCACCCGCTGAGGCCCCGAAGGCCGCTCCCGCAGCTCCCAAAGCTGAGGAGACCAAGGCACCCGAGGCTCCCAAGGCGGAGTAAGCGAGAAACTATTATATAATATAGTAGGACGCCCCCATTACTTGTTTGAGTGATGGGGGCGTTTTGTGTATTGACATTTCACTAAGCATCGCATATAATATAGATGCGAAGTTAAGATTTGCGTTCATGGATTTACCTCCAAGGAGCAAAGCAGAAACTCCCCCGGCATGGCTAGTACCGGGGGAGTTTCTGTGCTTATGGGTTAGTGCTTACTGGGGTCGCCCTCTCAGTCTCGCTGACGCTCGCCAGCTCCCCCAAAGGGGGAGCCAATTGCAGCTCGACTTTTAGCAGCATCTGGCGCAAAAAAGTTAACGCAAAACTGCTGCTTTCCTTTCAGATGCGTTGGCTCTCCCTTTGGGAGAGCTGGCAAAGCCATCAGGCTTTGACTGAGAGGGTGAGCCCGCTGAAGGGAGAGTAACCAAAATTTTTCCAAAAAATTTCCGAAAAAGGTGAAAGGAATCCGAGTTTCGTGTATTATAGAAAATGAAACTCCACGAAATGGCAATGTCTTGTTCTGCGGGAAAGACTGCTGATTCAACTCTCTGCAATGTTTTTGCGGGCAGAGATAACAAACTGTATATCGCAGAAAATTTTGCCGAAAGATGGAAGAAGAAAATAATTTTTCACTATTGAAAATACCGGGTACCCATGCTATAATTACCATGGAGAGCGTATCTGGTAAAATTAACCTGTGCAGGCAGACAAAACCGACGAAAGTTGGATTTTAGCCACGCAGTTTCGACAAAAAATCTTATGATGCAGGGAGGGCTCCACTGTGCGGAACGATCATCACGGAAAAAACAACAAGCTGGTGAAGCGTGCATTCGCGCTTTGTCTGGCGCTTGCGGTCATCTGCAGCTGCCTGCTGCCGGTGTTCGCAACGGAGGGCGGCTGGATCGCAACCCAGGAGTTGAACGCTTCCACGCAGGTTGCGACTATGGATACCGCTGCTTCCACCTCTCAGTCGGGTGCCGTGGCTGCGCAGCCGGGCATCTCGACCGGGGGCGGCATTGCCACTGGCGGCATCTCCCGCCCTGTGGCGGGCGGTGTTGTGGCTGACCCCGTGGTTGACAGCGGCAGCACCTCTGACAGTGCTTCCAGCGGTTCCACCAGCGAAGCCCCGGCTTCCAGCACTACGGAGAGCGAGCCGGTGAAGATCACTGACCGCACGACCATTACCGATGCTGACATCCCTGAGGGTGCAACCGACATCGTGCGCAATTCCAATGGTTCTTACAGCTACACGATGCCCTATGGCCGTGTGACTGTACAGCCTACCAAGCCGGGCGAAAAAACCACCTGGACGGGCGAAGAGGCTGTGGTTACCCCTGACGATGACCGTATGAAGCAGGATGACGCCGCTTTTGGCGTTCTGCCCATCGAGTACCACTTCTGGCTCAAACAGCTGGACAGCGATACTTTCCGGGAACTGGATTGGGAAGCCCAGATGGCTGAGATGAGCGAGACCGAGTACCTTGCCCTGTTTGGCGCAAGCGAAAAGTTCCCCATCTGGCACATGGATACCATTTCTTCTGTTGATACTATTAGTAATTATAAGTTTGCGACCCCCCCCTCAAAGGATGACCCCGCCGGTCAGGGCCGTGAGTTTGCATACTGGTACACCGTGGACGAAAACGGCGTTGAATCCGAGTTCAACCCCTACAACACCTACGGCAGTGAGACCGCTACTGTTGTCAATGTCTATGCAAAGTGGAAGAATGCTTCCGGTGACGTGGTGAATGAGGATACCACCAAAGAAGAGACCACCACTTCCGGCGAGACCAAGACCAATCCCGTGGAAGTCAGCGCCAAGGCGAACATTCCTGACTACGACGGCGAGGTGACGGTTACTGTCACCGGCCTGCCCTCGAATGTTACCCATCTGAGCGTTACCAGCATGGGCGAAAATTCCATGCAGAATTTCTACGAGCTGTATTCTTCTAAGAATAAGAACAGCACCATGATGCCCCTGCTGGGCTACAAGATCGCCCCCAAGGATGCCAACAACGAGACTGTTCAGCCCAAGGGCCCTGTGACCGTGACCATCTCCGGCCTGCCCGAGGATATCATGCTCTCTGAGCTGGCACCCTTTAAGGTGCTCCATCAGGTCACGGATTATGATATCGAGACCATCAATGCTTCTTATAGCAATGGTACCCTGACCTTTGCAACCGATAGCTTTAGCCCGTTTGTGATTGCAATGAAAAATCAGGATATACCTGATACGATGGACTTGGATGCTTCTATGACGGTAAAAGTGGATTCCGCACCGTTCCAGCTCTCTGGCGCAAGTAATGCTAGTAGTTGCGGATTGGCAGGTGTCTATACGCAGAAATGGACTTCCAGTAATCCTGCGGTTGCGTCAGTAGATCAAAATGGTTTGGTAACTCTTCATGCAACGGGAACAGAAGACGTTATTATTTATCATACCTACTGTGCAGGTGATAGTTGGTATTATGGCTATTACCATAATGAACGTACAGAGCAGACCAAAATTCATATAGATGCAGGAAGTGGTGCATGGGTCTATCTTTACGCACAGGTTACTGGTAGCGATGATGACTTGAAAGACTTAGTGATTAACGCACATAAATGGTTCACAATCGGTAGAGTATGGGTGAGCAATCTTACAGATGCTGAAAGTGCAGTACAGAGTTGGAGCAATCCAAACGGTTTTGTATATCAGCAATACTATAAGAATGGAATAACTTTTGATAAAATTATAGCCGCAGTAAATAGTGGTGCAGTTGAACGTTATGAACCTAACCAGGATGTCACACTAAGCGATATCGTTTGGAACACACCCTATGGATTGAAGATTGATAATGGCGCAGATGATTATGTTGCGGCGGGCACAAAAGCGTGGCACTTGGATGGTTCGGTTTCGTATACAAAGCTTGCTGGCTACACAGTGAATTTCTTAGATGAAGCAACTGGAACTAAAATTAGAGAGAGCATCTCTGGCAATGCATCAATAGGAAATAAAATAACAGCAGCTGAATTTTACGAGAAGTATCGGACAATTGTTACTGATAAAGATATTACCTATACCTATGACAAATGCGATAAAGAGCAGATAACGATAGTAAAGGGTGCGGATAATGTCATTAATCTTTACTATGTAGTGCCTACTTCAGAACTTTCTGTTACTAAAACAGTGACGGGTGCATTTGGTGAAACTGGACGTAATTTTAAGTTTGCACTTCTTGTAAAAAGTGCAAGCGGAGCAAAGCTGGGTTCTGCAACCTTTAAGAAATATAGTTCGACAGGAGCGGAAATCGAAACTGGTACAGTATTGGTTTCGTATGAGACAATTGAAACGAATAATTATGCCAAGTATGAGTTTGAACTAAAGCATGGTGAAAAAATTGTATTTAGTTCAATGCCCAAAGGTGACTACATTGTTCGAGAAGATGATTATTTGGGTGATAAGTATACAACCAGTTATGCGATAGGTGAAGGCGATGATGCATTAAAAGATACTAATCGTATTGCTAACGTAACAGTTGGTGCTGACGCTGCGGTTGTAACTTTTACCAACCATCGAACCCTTGAGCCTGACCTTGGTGTCCTCCTCGACACGCTCCCCTATATCGTCATCCTTGCCGTGGTAGCTGGCGGCGGCGTGCTGCTGATGCTGCGCAAGCGCCGCAAGAACGATGATTAAGGGGGCCCCGTGATGGCAAAAGCACAGAAGCAGAAGCCGGAACGGCTCCCCGGGGCGGAGGAAAACTGCATCAGCCCGGAACATCAGGCGATCGTCCAGTGGTATAAAACGGTAAAGTTCCGTAAAAAGCTGTTGGGCGGCGTGGATGAAGTGGCGATGTGGAAGAAGCTGGAAGAGCTGTACGGCCTGTATGATGCCGCCATACGAGCGGAGCGCACACGGTATAACGTGCTGCTAGAGCAACAGACCGGGAGCTTGCCCTTGGAAACCACCGAAGTTGACAGTTTTGCCAAGGGCTCCCCTACTAGGGGAGCTGGCGAGCGAAGCGAGACTGAGAGGTTTAATCCGGGGCAAGAAGAAGCTCTAAAGGAGGATGTTTCCAATGCACCCTCTGGACAATGAAGCCCTGAAGCAAGGTGCCAAGGCGGCGCGCCGCCGGAGACTGGACGCCGAGAACCGGCAGGATTTTGTAAGCCTGCTGGTGCGGTTGGTGGTCATCGCGGTGTGCGCCTGGGTGCTGTTCACGCAGGTGTTCATGCTGACGCAGGCAAAGGGCAGCAGCATGTTCCCCGCGGTAAAGGATGGCGACCTGCTCATCTGCTACCGCCTGCAAAAGACCTATGCGAAAAACGATGTTGTGGTCTACACCCAGGGCGGCAAACGCCGGGTGGGCCGCATCCTGGGGCGTGAAGGGGATCTGATCGCGCTCGACGACAGCGGCACCCTTGTGGTGAACGGCGCTGTCCAGAGCGGCGAGATCCTTTACCCCACCTATGCGAAAGACACCCTGACCTACCCCTACACGGTGCCGGAGGGTTGTGTCTTTGTGCTGGGAGACTATCGCACACAGTCCGAGGACAGCCGGGATTTTGGCCCGGTGGCTCTGGATGATGTGGAAGCGAAAGTAATTACACTACTGCGGCGACGCAGTTTGTAATACCATGGAAGCCGGAAGTGGATTTACCGGCATCCTTCCTGTGGACGGCGGGATTTGGGCCCGCGGCACGGGGGTACGATTTATTTCTTACGAATTCTTACTAGGGAGGAATTACAATGAAACTGAAGAAATTCTTCGCGGGCGTCCTGGCTGCCGCCATGATGCTCACCGTCGGCGCGACCGCAGCGTTTGCGACGGAGCCGGCTGACAATACCAACACGGTCGAAAAATCTTTTACGGATAATATTACTTTGGACAGTACTTTGACCTTGACGAAGCATTATAATGTTGTTAAGGGAAAGGCTCCGTTGGAAAACTTTAAGTTCGATGTTACTTATCTTGGTTCTAAGAGTGTTGAGACTGGCGTGACCTATAATGGTGCATCGATTCCTCAGAAGGAAGCAAAGTTTGATACTAGTATTTCTGGTGCAACTGCAACTGGTTTGCCGGTAGGTAACTACAGTGCAAACTTTACCATTGCAATGAGCGAGTTGGGATTGAATAATTTGGGTGGCACTGGTATTTTTGTGTACAAAATCGCTGAGGAAGATGCAGGCACTCCTGGCGTGGTATATAACACCGATAATGGTGCCCTGTATATGATTGTTACGGTTACTCATAAGACTTCTGGTAGTAATCATCAAATCGTTGACGGACAGTATGATTATGCGGTTGCATTGCGCCGTGCTGTTACTAGTGCTACTGTGGATCAGGCGTTGGCTGGAACTAAGGTTAGCGCAGCGGAAGCCTTCCATAATACCTACGGTGCCGATAATGCAGTCAATGGTGTTGAGCTGAAAAAGACTGTTCATGGTAACTTTGGCGATTTGAATAAGGAATTTACCTTTAATGTGACCTTTACTAAGGGGGCAGATAAGATTTATGGCCCCATTACTGTTGATAATGCTGCTGGTTATGATATCTATAAGGCAAATGAAAACGGTGAGAAGGGTGAAAAAGTAGAAGGTACGGAATTGGTATATGGTCAGACTTATATTGTGACCTTGAAGCACAATACTAAGATTACCTTTAATAACCTACCCGCTAATGTTACCTATGCCATGACTGAGAACGGCAAAGATGCTAATGGTAAGGTCGATGGTCTCTATACAGTGACCGGTGAGCAGAACAATGGCACTGTTGCTGCTGGTGCACAGGTTGCTCAGGTGAATATTGAGAATACCAATGAAGGCACCCCCGACATGGGTGTTGTGCTCGACAATGCACCTTACATTGCAATGCTGGCCGTTGTTGCCATTGGCGGCGTGGCTCTGATGCTGAACAAGCGCCGTCGTGACGAGGAGTAATTGCTCCCGGCAGCGTCCTCGCCCTCTCCGTCAGTGCTCCGCACTGCCACCTCTCCCAAGGGGAGAGGCAATGGCGGCTCGACCGATAGAAGCTGCTGACCGTTTAGATGCGTAGGCTCTCCCCTTGGGAGAGCTGGCGCAAAGCGCCTGAGAGGGCGTGTTTATCCGCAAAACACTTATGATTACTTGCTTTGACCGGAGGTGGGCTGTATCAACTGGCAGAGAAAAGCGTTGAGGGCAGCCGACTTTCTGGTGAGCACGGTGGTCGTGCTGTTCCTGGTGGTCGCCGGGGCATATTCAGCCTATGCCCTGTGGGACAACTCACAGGTGTACGCCGCCGCGGACAATGTTCAGGCCGAGCTGCTGCAGTTCAAACCCAAGGCGGGCGACAATGGCGCAAGCTTTGAGGAGCTGCTGGGCATCAATCCGGATGTCCGCGCGTGGGTCACGCTGGACAACACCGCCATCGATTACCCTGTGGTTCAGGGTGAGGACAACTTTACCTATGTGAACACCGATGTCTACGGTGACTTCTCGCTGGCAGGCAGCGTCTTTCTGGATGCCAACTGTGCGGGGGACTTCACCGACCCGTACTCGCTTCTGTATGGCCACCACATGGAAGAGAGCAAGATGTTCGGAGATCTGGATCTTTACAAGGACGCTGATTTCTTTGCAAAGAATACCACCGGTGAGCTGATCCTGCCCGACCGCACCTATAAGCTGCAAACATTTGCATGTCTGCTCGTTCCTTCGTCTGAGAGCGCGATTTTCCAGCCCCAGCGCTGGGACAGCGACCTGCAAGGGTTGTATACCTTTGCACAGGAGAACGCCCTGAACCTGAACGCCGACACGCTGGCCGCCATGAAAGCGGCGGGCGGTGACGTGCAGGTGCTGGCGCTGTCCACCTGTTCAACGGAGTTTACCGATGCACGCACCATTCTGCTGGCGTGGATGATCCCATCCGCGTCAGGCTCGTAAAGGAGAGGATGAAATGAAGTTCCGTAAAATTGCGGCAGCGCTCCTGACGCTCGCGTTGGGGTTCTGCATCTGTCAGCCGGCGGCATTTGCGGCCACAGCGGCTGACCAGAAGGCTGATCTGGAGGAGCTTCCGGTTTCCATTCAGTCCACGGGGGAAACACCTCTCCCAAAGGAAACGCTGACTGTGGAACTTGAGGCTGTGGACAACGCGCCCCTGCCCGATGTGACCACTTTGGAGATCATGGACGGCGAGACCGGCAAGTTCGGCCCCATTCACTACACCAAGCCCGGCTATTACGTTTACACCGTGCGTCAGATCGCCGGCGAGAACACTCGTGCCACTTACGATGACACCGTGTACTATGTGCGCGTGTCCGTGGTGTGGGATAACGACAAGCTGGTTGCCCGGATGGCCGTGCACACGCAGGCCGACCTGATGGACGAAAAGGTGGGCAGTGTTACCTTTAATAACAGCTATAAGGCCATCGAAACCCCGTACGACCCGGATGACCCTTATACCCCCACTCCCACGCCTGTCCCGCCCACGCCCACCACGCCGGAAAATCCCGCCCCGGCTGACGCGCGCCCGACCAACCCTGAGACCACCACCAACCCTAGTGCACCGGAGCCCACCGCCCCGGAAAACATGGTGGCCGATGCCCGCCCCGACGAGGGGCCCAAGCTCATCCAGACTGGCCAGCTGAACTGGCCCGTACCGGTTCTGACGGCAAGCGGTCTGGCCCTGCTGGCAGTGGGCATCTATCTGACGGAGCGCAGCAAGAAACGTGAAAAGAATGCGTAAAGCAAGCCCCGGGCTCATCTGCATGGTGCTGGGCGTGGTGCTCCTGCTGGCGGCTGGCGGCCTGTACGCCTACAACCGCTTCGAGGATGCCCATGCCGGTGCCGAGGCCCAGACCGTGGTGGCCGACCTTCAGCAGAAGGTGGAGACAACCACGGAATCGGCGGCGGAAAGCGGCCCTCTTGACCCCGAGCTCCCGGTGGTGGAGATCGACGGCAACGAATATGTGGGGGAGATCTCCATTCCCGCCATCGGCATTGACCTGCCGGTGATGAGCGAGTGGAGCTATCCCCGCCTGAAGATCGCCCCCTGCCGCCAGTTCGGCTCTTCCCGCACCGATGATCTGGTCATTGCGGCGCACAATTACGAGAGTCATTTTGGCAAGCTGTCCTCTCTCTCCGAGGGCGACAGTGTCATCTTCACCGATATGGATGGCATCGTGAACAACTACGTCGTGAGCAAGATCGAGGTGCTCGACCCCCACAGCGTGGAGGAAGTGGAACACAGCGGTTACGCCCTGGTGCTGTACACCTGCACCTATGGCGGCAAGACCCGTGTAACTGTCTTTTGCGAACGTGCATCGTAAAATTTAGGCTGATAAACAAAAAGAAGCCCCGACATTCGTCGGGGCTTCTTTTTGTTTAGTTTACTGTTTCTTCCACCGCCGCATGACACCCATGCCCAGCGCATAGGGGCCGGTATGGACGGCAATGGTGCAGCCGATCTGCAGCAGGCCCACCTTGCACTCGCAGGCGGGGAATTTGGCACGCAGGGCGGCACGGGTCTGCATCCAGAGCCGCTTGCCCTCGTCGGCATCGTAGCCGTAGCCCACGGTGATGCAGTAGTCATCGGGGGTGCCGTTGTGCTCGGCCAGATAGGCCATCAGCATGTCCAGCGCCTTCTCGAAGCTCTTCTGACGGCCCCGGGCCACGCCTGCGGAAAAGATCTCGCCTTCCTTGAACAGGATCATGGGTTTGATGCCCAGGATGTTGGCGGCACGGCCCGTGGCCTTGCCGATGCGCCCGCCCTTGATGAGGTAGTCGAGGTTGCCCACGGTGAAGAAGATCTGGTTGGTGATCTTCTCGGCCTCCAGCCAGGTCACGGTCTCGTCCAGCGAACAGCCGGCGTTCCGCATGGCCACCGCGTTTTCCACCACGATGGACTCGGTGACGGTGGCGGCGGTGCTGTCCAGCACCTCGATCTTTGCATCGGGGAAGTCCTCCAGCACCAGTTCCCGGGCGTTGCGGGCGCTGCCCACGCAGCCGCTCATCTTGCTGGTAAAGCAGAGACAGAGCACCGGGCGGCCCGCTTCGGCGTGGGCCCGGAAGGCTGTCTCAAAATCCTCCAGCGAGGGCAGGCTGGTCTTGGGGTAGGCCGAGGGGTTATCTACCATGAACTGGTAGAAGTCCCGCACGGCGATCTCCTTGCCCTCCTTGCGGTAATGCTCGCCGTCCAGCGAGACATAGAAGGGGACGACCTCAATGTTCAGCTTTGCGGCCGTTTCAGGGGTCAGATCGCAGGCGCTGTCCGTGATGATATCAAACATAGTCACGCTTCCTTTTCAATGCGGCGGGTTCAATGGCGGAAATCAGACGACGTGATGGATGTAGGCCTCACGCTCGGCACCCACGGAGATGTAGGTGATCTTGCAGCCAACGGCCTTTTCCAGGTACTCGACGTAATCACGGGCTTCCCGGGGCAGGTCCTCCCACTTGCGGGCAGCGGTGATGTCGCAGTGCCAGCCGGGCAGGTACTCCACCACGGGCTGTGCGGTGTCCAGAGCCTGGCCCATAGGGAACCGCTTGGTGATGGTGCCGTCGGTCAGCTTGTAGGCGGTGACCACGGGAATCTTTTCCATGTAGTCCAGCACGTCCAGCAGGGTCAGGGCGACCTCGTCGCAGCCCTGGCAGGACACGCCGTAGTGGCTGGCGACCAGGTCGATGGGGCCAACGCGGCGGGGACGGCCGGTGGCGGCACCGTACTCATGGCCAGCCTCACGCAGAGCGTGCTTCTCTTCCTCGGTCATGGCCAGCTCGGTGGTAAAGGGGCCGTCGCCGACGCAGGAGGAATAAGCCTTCATCACGCCGATGCTGTTGGTCAGCTTGTGGCCCGGGATGCCTGCGCCAATAGGGGCATAAGCGCCGATGACGTTGGAAGAGGTGGTGTAGGGGTAGATGCCGAAGTCGATGTCGCGCAGAGCGCCCAGCTGGGCCTCGAACAGGATCTTCTTGCCGGCGGCATCCGCGTCAGCCAGGTACTGGCCCGCGTCGCAGATGTAATCCTTGAAGATGGCGGCATACTTTTCCAGCCATGCCCACATCTCGTCCACGCTGATGGGGGCGGCGTTGTAGCTGCCCTCCATCACCAGGTTCTTGGAATCCACCATGGTGACCAGGCGCTTACGGACGGAAGCATCCAGATGGAGCAGATCGCCCATACGCAGGGTCTTCTTCATGTACTTGTCGCCGTAGGTGTAAGCGATGCCGCGCTTGGTGGAGCCGAACTGCGCGCCGGTCTTGGCCAGACGGGCTTCCTCCAGACCATCCTCTTCCACATGGTAAGGCATGGTGATGGTGGCGCGGTCGGAGATCTTCAGGTTCTTGGGGCTGATCTCGATGCCGCCCTTGCGAAGGCTCTCGATCTCGCCCGCCAGGTGGTGCGGGTCAATGACCATACCGTTGCCCATCACGCAGACGACGTTGGGGCGCAGGATGCCGGAGGGCAGCAGGTTCAGCACGAACTTGCCGCGCTCGTTCTTTACGGTGTGGCCGGCGTTGTCACCGCCCTGATAGCGCGCTACAATGTCGTAATCCTGGCTGATCAGATCGACCATGCGGCCTTTGCCTTCGTCGCCCCAGTTGATACCCGTAATTGCAGTAAGCATAATAAATGACCTCTTTATCATTTTTTCAAAAGACAGCCTTTTCCGTGCACTTTGCCCGGGATACGCCACCTTGGGAATCTGTACCCGCACGGACAAACGCCCGCACCAATACAATTATAGTATAGCACGAAACGCAGCCCAGTACAACACTTTTAACGGCCTTGCCCTCTCAGTCACGCTTTGCGTGCCAGCTCCTACAAAGGGGGAACCAAGAGCGGCTCAAGGGGAAGGTGCTCAATCTTTTTTGGTAAGCTTGTGGATCGTGCCATCCGGCTCTTGGATCGAGGTGTTGTTTAACTGGGCGCGCAGGCTGGCCTTTACGTCGGCGATATATTCCTGCCGCAGGGCCTGCTGCTCTGCCTTTTCGGCATCGGTCAGGCCGGTGGTCTTGCTTTTTTTTGCCAGCTCGTTGATGCGGGCGATTTTTTCGTTTGTCATCGCGGTTCTCCTGTTTTTGTGATATAATGTGGTTACTATTTCAGTATAACAAAGGATGAAACCTATGTCAAAGCAGTTGAATTTTGCACAGCAGATGGACGAAGTGTTGAAAACACTGGGGCCGCGGCGGCCAAAGCTGCTGCTCCATGCCTGCTGTGGGCCCTGTTCCAGCGCCGTGCTGGAAAAGCTGTGCCAGTATTTTGAAATCACCGTGCTCTACTATAACCCCAACACCTGGCCTGCCGAGGAGTATTACCGCCGCGGCGAGGAGCTCAAGAAGTTCGTGGCCGAGGCCCATCCGCTGGGGGTGACGGTCATCGAGGATCACTACGACCCGCAGGAGTTCTACACCGCCGTGCAGGGGCTGGAAAACGAGCCCGAGCGGGGCGGGCGGTGCACTGTCTGCTACCGCCTGCGGATGCGCCGCACGGCCCAGTATGCCAAGGAGCACGGCTTCGACTGGTTCACCACCACACTTTCCATCAGCCCCCACAAGGACGCTGCCCGCATCAACAAAATCGGGCAGGAGCTCGAAGCCGAGTTTGGCATCAAGCACCTGCCCTCTGATTTCAAGAAGCAGAACGGCTACCTGCGCTCTCTCCAGCTTTCGGAAGAGTACGGGCTGTACCGTCAGGATTACTGTGGGTGTGAGTTCAGCGCAAAAGCGAGAGGTTAATCCTCTTTCATTCTGGAAACCAGAATCGCAAAGACGATCAGCCCCACGCAGGGCACGATGTTGGTCGCCATACCGGCGGCGAGCCCGGCACGTTCGGCTACCTTGCCGATGATCCAGGGCATAAGGATGGCACCGCTGGATGCCACCGGCAGCATGATGCCCATGCTGGCAACGCTGGTCATTTTACCGGCGCTGGCCACGGCGGTGGGGTTCATGCCTGCCATCGAGAAGGCGAAGGCAAACAGCAGCAGGATGGCGGGCAGCTGGCTGTGGGCCCGCATCATGGCAAAGTAGAACACGGTACAGGTAAGCGCCATGACCACCATGGCTTTGCGGGGCTGCCTGAGCGGGAACACAAAGGCGATGAGCAGGCGGCCAACCAGGGTGGCGCCCCACATCACGGTGACGGTATAGGCTGCCAGCGTACCCGCAATGATGCCGCTGTCCTTGAAGTAGGTGACCATCCAGCCCACGACGCTCTGCTCGGCGGCGTTCTGGCAGAACAGCAGGCCCGTCAGCAGCCAGAAGCGGGTGGAGCGCAGAAAGCCCCAGTCGGTGACGGATTCTTTCGTTGTCGTACGGCCCGCCATGGGGGTGAACAGGTACACCAGCCAGAGCACCAGACCCAGCGCCGCCAGTGCCAGCACGGCCAGCGAGGTGCTGACCTTGGCAGCGGCGGAGATCAGGAAGGGGCAGAGCAGGGCACCGCAGGCGTAGCAGGCGTGCATGGTGTTCATACCCCGGGTGCGGTCGGCAGAGTTGTCGCTGACCAGAATGGTGCAGGTGTTGATGACACTGCCCTTGGCAATGCCCACGATGAAAAAGGCCAGTGCCAGCAGAATGGGCAGCCCGGTCAGGCCCATCAGGCCGTAACCCACCGCATAGCCGATGGTCAGCAGCAGGACGCTGGGCTTCATGCCCAGCTTACCCACCAGCGCGCCGGCCAGCAGGCCCGCCAGCAGGTTGCCGATGCTCAGCAGGCTCAGCAGGGTGCCGGTCATGCCGTAGGCAAAGCCGTACTCCTCCTGCAGCAGGCTGACCACGACACCGCTGGAAATGGTGCAGATGCCGCTGAAAAAGAAGGTGACAAAGCCTGCGTTCCGCAGGCGGGTGTTGTGTTCCATGGAATCCTCCTCACGGGTTCCGGGGCGGGTGCGGGCCGCCCGTATTTTCTTCTATTTAAACATATCCTGAGGAAAAAGCAAGGAATATTGATAAAAAATAAACAAAATCCTCTTCCTCCTGTGCGGGTGCAGGCGGAAGAGGATTTTTCGCTTATTTCAGGAAAGAGACTGTTACGCTGCCCATACTGTCGGTGAGCTTCAGCTTGCGGGAGCCGGCGGTCTTGTAGTTCCCGGTGCGGGCGGTACCGTCGATGGTCAGCTTGCCCATGTCAAGGCTGGCATCGATGCCGTAATCGCTTTCCATGCCGGTGAGGGCGGTGGTGATGCTGCCCATATCGGTGGAGAGGTCGCTGTCCGGGCAGTCCAGCAGGTCGATGGTAAGGGAGCCCATGCTACTTTCCGCAGTCAGCTTTTGGGCGGTAACGGAATCTGCCGTAAACCCGCCCATGTCCAGCTCAATGTTGACGGTGCCGCAGGTCAGGGCCCCGGCGGTCACAGAGC
This sequence comes from uncultured Faecalibacterium sp., assembly GCA_937915335.1. Lineage (GTDB taxonomy): Bacteria > Bacillota > Clostridia > Oscillospirales > Ruminococcaceae > Faecalibacterium. Next base: position 7,721 of record CALDLZ010000242.1, on the reverse strand, counting down.
CCATATCGAGGTCCGCCGTGAGTTTTTTCACGTTCAGGTCACCCAGAGTCAGGCTGGCCATATCAAAGTCGGCATCCAGCTCGTCCATCTCAAACCCGGTGGGCAGGGTGATGGTGACGGTGAACTTGTCCTTTTTGCTGTTCAGGTGGTTGTTGGACAGTTTGTAAGTGATGATGGAGCCTTTCTCGCTAAAATCGGTGGTCAGCTTGGAGCTACTGGTCTTGTGGGCAAAGGTGAGGGTGGCTTCAGTGATGCCGCTCTTCTGCTCAAAGACCACCGACCCGGCATCCATGTCGAGGGTCAGCTTTTTCAGGCTGTCCAGCGGGACGGTCACCGTGTTGTCTTCCCCGGTCAGCTCCAGCCTGTCGGATACAGAGGCGACAGCGTTTTCGGTGGCAGTGTTCGTGGTGAGCTGGCCGCTTTCCGACGAGGAAACGGTGTGTTCGACCACATCCGTGGAGGTGATCAGCTGGGCAGAGCTGTGCTGGAACAGATAGGCGCAGAGAATGAGCACCACGATGGCCAGCCCGATCCAGCGCAGGATGTAGTTTTTGCGGGGACGCTCCTGGCGGGGCTGTTCAGGCGGCAGGGGGGCATTCTGACGGTTCGGGTCGGTAAAGCTGGGCAGCTGTGGCTGCTCCTCCAGGATCTTGCGAGCGACCTCTTCGGGGCTGCCCAGTTCGGCGATGGTCTCGGCTTCTTTTTCCGGCCCGGCGGCATCGAAATATTCATCGTAGTAATCCAGCGCGTCCCGGAGCTCCTCACTGGGCAAGGCGGCAAGCAGCTGCTCCAGCTGCTTCATAAATTCGTCGCGTGTCATACTTGTTCCTCCCCTAAAATGGTTTCAATACTGGCGGCATACTGCTTCCATTGGGCACGGTAGACGGTCAGCGCTTCCCGCCCCACGGCGGTGATGCGGTAATACCGGCGGTTGCGGCCATTGTAGGAAGCATCGTACACGGTCAGATAGCCGTCCTTCTGCAGCCGCCGCAGAACAGGGTAAAGGGTGGATTCGCTCAGGTCCAGCGCCTGCTTGACCTCCTGGGTAATCTTGTAGCCGTAGGTTCCCTCCGGCTCCCGGGCCACCACGGCCAGCACGATGGCATCCAGCAGCGCCGCGCTGATGGGAAAACTCATGGCTTCCGCCTCCTTTGACGGGTGATATTGTATCAACTCAAATATTATATATCATATAATATTATATAAGTCAATAGGTGAGAAAAAGTTCAGAATTTCTTTGAAAACAAAAACCGCACCGTGTTTCCACGATGCGGTTCAGCTTTGTTGAAAATTCAGAGATGCTGGAAGGAAAACTCAGGTCTCCACACCCTCGAACTGGCTGTTGTACAGCTTGGCGTAGAAGCCGCCCTGAGCCAGCAGCTCGTCGTGATTGCCCTGCTCCACGATATGGCCGTCCTTCATCACCAGGATGACATCGGCCTCGCGGATGGTGGACAGGCGGTGGGCTACGATGAAGCTGGTGCGGCCCTGCATCATCCGGGCAAAGGCGGCCTGGATGCGCACCTCGGTACGGGTATCGATGGAGGAGGTGGCCTCGTCCAAGATCAGCATAGGGGGCAGGCAGAGCATGACGCGAGCGATGCAGAGCAGCTGTTTCTGGCCCTGGCTGATGTTGCCGCCGTCCTCAGCGATGACCGTATCATAGCCGTTGGGCAGGCGGCGGATAAAGCTGTCCGCATGGGCAGCCTTGGCCGCTGCAACGATCTCCTCGTCGGTAGCATCAGGCTTGCCGTAGGCAATGTTCTCCCGCACGGTACCGGCACGCAGCCAGGTCTCCTGCAGCACCATGCCGTAGCTGCCGCGCAGGGAGGCACGGGTCAGATTACGGATGTCCTGACCGGCTACCTCGATGGAGCCGCCGTTAACATCGTAGAACCGCATGAGCAGGTTGATGAGGGTGGTCTTGCCGCAGCCGGTAGGGCCGACGATGGCGATGCGCTGGCCGGGCTTCACGTCCAGGTTCAGGCCCTCGATGAGCGGACGGTCGGGCAGGTAGCGGAAGGAGACATCTTTCAGTTCCACATGGCCGTCGGTGTGCAGCACCTTGGCGTTCTCAGCCTCGGGTACCTGATCCTCGGCATCCAGCAGCTCGAACACACGGGCGGCGCAGGCCAGTGCATTCTGCAGCTCAGTGACCACACCGGAGATCTCGTTGAAGGGCTTGGTGTACTGGTTGGCGTAGTTCAGGAAGATGCTCAGCTGGCCGATGGTGATGCCGCCTTCCACTGCGTAGATGGCACCCACCAGACCGACACCGGCGTAAACAATGTTGTTCACAAAGCGGGTGGCGGGGTTGGTCATGCTGGAGAAGAAGATGGCCTTCAGGCTCACGTCCTGCAGACGGTGGTTCACATCGTCAAATGCTTCCAGGCTCTCAGCCTCGTGGCCAAAGGCCTGCACGACCTTCTGGCCCTCGATCATCTCGTTGACCAATGCGGTCTGCTCGCCACGGACGGCGCTCTGGCCCTGGAAATACTTGTAGCTGCGCTTGGCCAGGAAGCTTGCCACCACCAGGCTCAGGGGGGTGATGCAGACCACCACCAGCGTGATGGGGACATTCTCCCGGAGCATAAACAGCAGGGTGCCAAAGATGGTCAGCACGCCGCTGAACAGCTGGGTAAAGCCCATCAGCAGGCCGTCGGCAAAGGTATCCACATCTGCCACCATGCGGCTGACGATATCGCCAGAGGGGTGGCTGTCGAGGTAGGACAGGGGCAGGGTCTGAATTTTGCGGAGGGCGGCGTTGCGCAGGTCACGGCTGACCGAGAAGGTGATGCGGTTGTTGCAGACACTCAGCAGCCACTGCGCAAAGGCGGCAACGATGGCAACCACGACGATCTCCATAACGATGTGCATGACACCGCTGAAATCCACGCTGCCCTTGCCCAGCATCATATCAATGGCATTGCCGCAGAGGATGGGGATATACAGCTGGGCGGCTACGCTCACCGCGGCCACGATCAGGCTGCACACCACAAAAAAGCCGTACGGGCGAATCTTTTCTAACACCCGCTGGAGCGTCGCCTTGCGCTGTTCCGGGGTCAGCTTACTCTTTGCTTTTGCACTCATTTTTGCGCATCCCCTTTCTTGAACTGGCTGGCGTAAATTTCCTCGTAGACGGGGCAGGTGTTCAGCAGGTCGGCATGTTTGCCAAGGCCAACCATTCTGCCGTCGTCCAGCACGATGATCTGGTCGGCGTGCTGCAGGCTGGCGGCACGCTGGCTGACGATGAACACGGTCAGGTCACCGGGCAGAGCGGCCAGCGCCTTGCGCAGAGCCGCGTCGGTAGCGTAGTCCAGTGCACTGGCGCTGTCGTCCAGGATCAGGATATCGGGCTTGCCCACCAGAGCCCGGGCAATGGTCAGGCGCTGCTTCTGGCCGCCGGACAGGTTCCGACCGCCCTGTTCCACAGGCTCGTCCAGCCCAAGGGGCTTGGCCCTGACAAATTCAGCGGCCTGCGCAGTCTCCAGAGCGGCCCACAGGTCGGCATCGGAAGCGTTCTTGTTGCCCCACAGCAGGTTGGAGCGGATGGTGCCGCCGAACAGCTGGGCCTTCTGCATGACAACGGCCACGCTGCCACGCAGGGTCTCGCGGGGGTAAGCCTGAGCCGGACGGCCCATGATCTCGACGGTACCCTCGGTGGCATCATAGAAGCGGGGAATCAGGCTGATCAGGCTGGATTTGCCGCTGCCCGTGCCGCCGATGACACCGATGGTCTGGCCGCGCTTGGCAGTGAAGCTGATGTCTGTCAGGCTGGGTGCACCGGCACCGGCATAGGTCAGGCCGACATGGTCGAACCGGACGGCATCCTCTGCCTTGTCGGCTTCCACCTCGCCCTTGAGCTCGGCGGGGAACTCCATGCCGGGCTTGGTGTCCAGCACGGCCTGCACACGGGAAGCGCAGGCCAGCGCCTTGCTCACTTGGACGATGAGGTTTGCCAGCTTGACCAGCTCCACCAGGATCTGGTTCATGTAGTTCACCAGTGCGATCACGTCACCGGAGGCCATGCCGCCGATGTTGATCTCAATGCTGCCCACATAGAGCAGGGCCACGATGGCCAGGTTGATGATAACGTAGGTCAGCGGGCTCATCAGGGAGGAGATGTGCCCCACATGGAGCTGCATTTTAGTCAGCAGGTCGTTGGCCGATTCAAAGCGGTCGATCTCGCTCTGTTCCTTGTCAAAGGCACGGACCACACGCACACCGGTCAGGTTCTCGCGGGTCAGGCCCAGCACACGATCCAGCCTGGTCTGGGCGGTCTTGTACAGGGGGTTGGTAATAACCATCACGCCGAACACAACGATGCTCAGCAGGGGGATGGCGACCACGAAGATCCAAGCGGCCCGCGCGTTGACGGTGAACGCCATGATCATGGCACCAAAAACGACAAAGGGGCTGCGCAGGAACAGGCGCAGGAACAGGTTCAGGCCGCTCTGCACCTGGTTGATGTCGCTGGTCATACGGGTGATGAGGGTGCTGGTGCCCATGGTATCCATCTCGGTAAAGCCCAGCTTCTGGATGTGCTCAAACAGGGCGTGGCGCAGGGAGGTGGAATAGCCTACCGCCGCCTTGGCCGAGAAATACTGGGCCGTCAGGCTGCAGGCAAGGCCCACGATAGCCAGCAGCAGCAGGATACCGCACCGCACCAGAATGTAGTGCAGGTCGTGCGCGGCGATGCCCACGTTAACGATGTTTGCCATGACCAGCGGCACAAACAGGTCGAACGTGGCTTCCAACATCTTGAACAGCGGCGCAAGCACAGCCTCGCGCTTGTAGCCGTTCAGGTGGGTAAGCATTTTGTTCACGGCGTAAGTCTCCTTCTCTATCTATCATAGGTGTTAACTTTACAATTCCTTATTATAGTACAAGATCATGCGAAATGCTAGCTTGAGATTGGTACGGCAGCGCAAATGAAAAGCAGGCATCCCAGAAACGGGGTGCCTGCCGTATCAGAGCGTTCAGTCTGCCTTCGCAATGCGCTGCATTTTGGTATCAGCGACATACTTTTCCTTGATGGCGCGGAGCTGAACCATGTGGTTGGTGTGGATGTGGGCCTGCTGCTGGGCCTCGGAGTCCCACTCCTCGACGATCAGCATTTCGTCCGGGTCGGCGGCGCTCAGGTAGTAGTCATAGCGCTCGAAGCCGTCCTCCTGACGAACCTTTTCCAGGATGCCGGCCTGTGCGACCTCCTGCAGGAAGGTGTCCCGCTGACCGGGGAGCATACGGTAGGTGACCAAAAGCATGATGTGTTCCATGGTAAATCTCCTTTTGCTGCTGTTTCGTTGCTTTGAAAGAAGGGGAAACCCTCAGACAAAAACCGCCGGAAATCGCTTCCCGGCGGTTTTTGTGTATTAGGAGGATCAGATGATGATCCCTGGAAAACTTAGTTCAGGATGGTCTGCTCGGTCTCGATATCGAACAGATGAACCTTGTGCGGATCGAAGGCGACGCGGACGGTGTCACCATTGCGGGCCGTGGAGGTAGGAGCGACACGAGCGGTCATCTTGTTGCCCTTGTACTCCAGGTACAGATAGATCTCAGCACCCATCATCTCGGACACATCGACCTCGGCCTCCAGATGGCAATCGGGATGCTTTGCCATAAATTCGGGCTCATCGTCGATATCCTCGGGGCGGATGCCCATCTTGATCTTCTTGCCGACGTAGGAATCCAGCTTGCCGTCAGCGGTCTTTTCCTTGGGCAGAGGAATGGTGTCGCCGCCCAGGTCAACGCTGTACTGGTCGCCGTTCTTGGTCAGGGTGCCGTCCAGGAAGTTCATCTGGGGGCTGCCGATGAAGCCAGCGACGAACATGTTGCAGGGCATATCGTACAGGTTCTGCGGGGTATCGACCTGCTGGATGATACCGTCCTTCATAACGACGATACGATCACCCATGGTCATAGCCTCGGTCTGGTCGTGGGTAACGTAGATGAAGGTGGTCTGCAGCTTCTTGTGCAGCTTGATGATCTCGGTGCGCATGCTGGTGCGCAGCTTGGCATCCAGGTTGGACAGGGGCTCGTCCAGCAGGAAGACTGCCGGGTTACGAACCATTGCACGGCCCAGGGCAACACGCTGACGCTGGCCGCCGGACAGAGCTTTAGGCTTGCGGTCCAGCAGATGCTCGATCTCCAGGATCTTGGCAGCCTCGTGAACGCGGCGGTCGATCTCGTCCTTCGGGGTCTTGCGTAGTTCCAGGCCGAAAGCAATGTTCTTGTAAACGGTCATGTGGGGGTACAGAGCGTAGCTCTGGAACACCATGGCGATATCACGATCCTTAGGGGGAACGTCATTGATCAGGCGGCCGCCGATGTACATTTCGCCTTTGGAGATCTCCTCCAGACCGGCGATCATACGCAGGGTGGTGGACTTGCCGCAGCCAGAAGGGCCAACGAAGATGATGAACTCCTTATCCTTGATCTCAAGGTTGAAGTCGGTGACAGAAGGAGCGGTAGCGCCCGGATAGATCTTGTAGATGTGCTGGCAGCTGATAGAAGCCATAGGTCATTTGCCTCCGTTATCATTTTTATCTCACGGCACCTTGACGGTGTTCGTTCTTGTTGGTATTATAATAACAGATAATTTTGTGATATAAAATAGCATTTTATTGATTTGAGGTGTCAGATATTGCTTTACGATTGGACGAGCACGGCGGCGCTTGCGGCGGTGCGGGATGTTCAGCCTAGCGAGCCCCTGACCCTGACGGGCGAGGGACTGTGGGTCTGCCTGGTTTCCAGCGGGAAATGCACCGCTTCCCTTGCGGATGCTTCCCCTTCCCCGGCGGGCAGCGCGCTGGTGCTGCCGCCCCAGAGCGTCCCGGCGGGTCATCTGGTGCTGAGCCGTGCCCCGCTGACACTGGCCCCAGAGGGCGCGTGCCATCTGCTCTGCGTTCTGCTCACGGGGCAGGCGGCGGTGCAGTTCCTGGCCGGGCTGACGGAGCTGCCCTTTCTGGCTCGGGGTGAGACCTGCCCTGCCGCCGCCGAGCTCATGGGCCGGCTGGCTGCCGAGACCGAAGTGCCCCGCAGCCGTGCCGCCAGTCAGCTGGCCTTTGCCCTGCTGTGTGAGCTTGCCGGGGCCGACAGCGCCGCACCCGCCCTGCCGCCGTTGGTGGAAGCCGCCATTGAGGATATCCGGGCGAACTATGCGGGGCTGTACGGCGTGGAGGAGCTCAGCGAGCGGCTGGGAGTCTCCAAAAGCCATCTTGTCCGCACCTTTACCGCTGCCGTGGGCGTGCCCCCGGGGCGCTACCTGACCACCGTGCGGGTGGAAGCCGCCATGCGGCTGCTGCTTCACCGGGAGTACACGCTGGATGTCATTGCCAGCCTGTGCGGCTTCTCGGGGGCCAACTACCTTTGCCGGGTGTTCAAAAAAGAGACCGGCCAATCCCCCGCGCAGTGGCGGGCCTTGGCCGGTCAGGCAGCGCGCCCGCTGACCCCGGCGGAAAGCCAGCGGGAACAGGCGCTCTATGTTTAAGATTTTTTCAGAGCCGGGGCTGCATCCAGGCTCTTTTCTGTTTGATGGGCACGCTGCTTGGCGGCGTACATCTGCGTGTCCGCCACGGCCACCGCGTCGTTGATGTTGATCTCATTGGTATCAAAACGAACATATCCAATGGACACCTTGGGCAGGCGGGGATCGGTTTTTCTCCGGTTCCGCACACGCCAGAGGAAATCCCTGTTCATGGCATCGATTTGTTCCAGGT
>CALDLZ010000241.1 GCA_937915335.1 uncultured Faecalibacterium sp. | reverse complement strand
ATAACCAGCGCGAAGAATCCATCGAAGGCCAGATTCGTGAGTGTACGGCTTATGCGGAGAAAAACGGCATTACGGTAGTCAAGCACTATATCGACCGTGCTATCTCCGCCAAGACGGACAACCGCCCGGAGTTCCAACAGATGATAAAGGACAGCGACAAGAAGCTGTTTGACATCGTTCTTGTCTGGAAACTCGACCGATTTGCCCGAAACCGTTATGACAGTGCCCGGTACAAGACCCAACTCAAGAAAAATGGTGTCAAGCTCATGTCAGCCACCGAGATCATCTCCGAGGGGCCGGAAGGCATCATTCTGGAATCGGTGCTGGAGGGCTATGCCGAGTATTATTCAGCAGACCTTGCAGAAAAGGTCGTGCGTGGGCAGACAGAGAACATCCTGAAAGGCCGCTGCAACGGTGGTCGTGGAACCTTTGGCTACACGCTGGATTCGGAACGGAAGTTCCATATCGACCTGCTCACCTCTCCTTTCGTGATGGAATCGTTCAAAAAGTACAACGAAGGCTCCACCATGAAGGATATTCGGGACTGGCTGAACGAAAACGGCATCAAGAACCCGGTGGGCAGTGCGTTCACCTATAATAGCGTTGAACATATGCTCAAAAATCGGCGGTACATCGGAGAGTTGAAGTTCCGGGATGTGGTCGTGCCGGACGCTATTCCGCCCATCATTCCGCTGGAACTGTTTGAGGATGTGCAGGAGAAAATCGCCAAAAACAAGAAGGCCCCTGCCCGGAGAAAGGCAGAGGATGATTACCTGTTGACGACAAAGCTGTTCTGCGGCTGCTGCGGCGCGTTGATGTTTGGCGAAAGCGGTACGAGCCGGACGGGCGAAGTCCATCGCTATTACAAATGTGCCACCGCCAAAAAACACAAGGGCTGCAAGAAAAAGACCGTCCGCAAACAGTGGCTCGAAGATTTGGTGGTCAACCAGACCATGCAGCTTGTCAAAGATGATGCCGCCATGGAATCCATCATCGCCAAGGTGATGGAGCTGCAAAACAAGGAGAACACCAACATTCCCCTCTATGAGAAACAGCTTCGAGATGCGGAATCGGGTATCCAGAATATGCTGAACGCGATTCAGGCCGGAATCCTGACCAGTTCCACTAAGGAGCGTCTGGAGCAGCTCGAAGAAACCAAGCGTGAGCTTGAAGTCCGCATTGCGGAAGAAAAGCTGGCAAAGCCCAAGGTCACGGAAGAGTTCATCCGCTTCTGGCTGCTGCGGTTCCGTAAATTGGATATAAGCCAGAAAGACCAGCGGCAGGCGTTGGTAGATACATTCATTAACTCGATTTACCTGTATGACGATAAGGTTTTGATTACCTTCAACTATAAAGAAGGAACGCAGACTGTCACCTTTGGTGAAGCGACAGAAGTCGCATCAAAGGGAAATGGTTCGGATTTGGATTGCTTTACTGCATCGTGAAAAGACAGCTTTCAAAAGAGGCTGTCTTTTTTCTTTTTATTTTCCCCTGCTTGCTTTTCCTGTTTCTGCCCGGTATACTAGCATCAGGAAATACCCGAAACGTATCCCGTGCACAGTAGTCATGCGATTCGGATATGAAAGTGAGGAAGAGCCCCATGCCCATGTATGTAGACTGGGAATACTACAAAATTTTCTATTATGTCGCCAAATATCAGAACTTTACCAAGGCGGCGCGGGTGCTGGGCAACAATCAACCCAACATCACCCACTCGATGAACCGGCTGGAAAGCCAGCTGAACTGCGTGCTGTTCATCCGCTCCAACCGGGGCGTGACCCTGACCCCGGAGGGCGAGCTGCTCTATGCCCGCATTGCGTCGGCAGCGGTACAGATCCAGGAAGCAGAAGAGGAGCTGAGCGCCAGTGCTACATTGGAGCACGGTGCCATCAGCATCAGCACCACCGAAACAGCGCTGAACATCTACCTTTCCGAAAAGCTGCGCTCCTTCCACACCGAGTACCCCGGCATCCGTCTGCGGATCTCAAACCACTCCACCCCGCAGGCCGTGCAGGCCGTTAAGAACGGCGAGGTCGATTTTGCCATCGTCACCACCCCCGCCGAGGTGGAATCAGGCCTGAAAATGATGGAGCTGAGCTCGTTCCATGAGGTTCTGGTGGGCGGCAAGACCTTTGCCGCACTGGCAAACCAGAATCTTTCCCTGAAAGACCTGAGCAATTCCCCGCTCATTCCCCTGAGCGACGAGAGCATGACCCGCCGCTTTTACCGGCAGTTCTTCCTTGACCACGATGCGATCCTGAAGCCGGACACCGAGGCTGCCACTACCGACCAGATGCTCACCCTGGTCAAGAGCGAGCTGGGCCTTGCCTTTGTACCGGAACCCATGGCCAAGGGCCTGCTGGAACGCGGCGAAATTATTCAGCTGCATTTACAAGAGATCATTCCCCTACGCTCCATCTGTCTGGTCTACGACCGCCACCGTCCGCTGAACACGGCGGCGCGGAAGTTCCAGCAGCTGCTGACGAAATAAGAATCCTGTAAACAAAAAGCTCTCCAGCCTGCGCTGAAGAGCTTTTTTATGCCGGTGGTGGGGGTCGAACCCACACGTGTTATTCGCACAAGGGATTTTGAGTCCCCCTCGTCTGCCATTCCGACACACCGGCGTATGTAGAACAGTATTATTATAGCGGATTTATTTCACAAAATCAAGATGCTGAACCCTTTTGCAGGCAAAAGAATTTTTTTCTTTCCTTTCAGAGGCATTTCGTGGTATCCTTACAGCAAGAAAACTCCTGGAGGTTCCTATGAATTATATTTTTTCCGCTCCCGTCAACGCGGCACAGCGTCAGCGGGATGTCCTGCTGGGTGCGCTGGCAGGGCTGGCGCGCTCCACCGTCAACGAACCCAAGACCGAGGACACAGACCGTGTGCTGGCCGCCGGTCTGCGGCTGGCGACGGACCCGGATGCCGCAGAGGATGCCCTGCTTCGGATGACTGGCATCGTCGAGACTGAAAAGCACCGGGTGGCCCCCAACTGCGCCACCTGTGCCATGCCCTGCGGCAATACCAGCAATTACGACCTCTCCCGTTTGTGGGGTGCGCCCGCTGACATTTGTGCCCTGAAGGTTCGACTGCTTTCTGCAGTCTGCACCCTTGCCGGGCAAAAAACGACCGGCCAAATCCGGAAGGAGATCTGCGACGACTTATTTGTGCTGGCTGAGGACTGGGATGCTGACCTGTTACTGCCCATCGTCACACGGGCCGAGGGGCTGGCAATTCAGTAACTTTTCCAGAAACAAAACCCGATTTTCCCGCCTGTGGGCGAACCTTTTTTCACAAAACCTCTTTACAAACGCGCTGCGAAAAACTATTATATAACTATGTACTGCTGTTTGAAGCAAAGTTTTTCTGCCGGGCAGTTCCGGTACTGTTTCCACACGCAAAAACATGAGAGAAAGAAGGTAGAATCCATGTCAGTGAAAAAGTCTGTTGCTCCTGCCGCCGCAGAAGTTCCCGCAGCTGAAGCAAAGCCCGCACGCAAGACCGCAAAGTCCGCTGTCAAAACGGAGAAGGCTCCCAAGACGGAAAAGCCCGCCCACAAAGGCCGTCCCCCGCTTTCCCCTGAGATCTACGTTGAGTTTGCCGGAAAGCAGTATAACATTACCGACCTTGTGGACCGCGCCAAGGCCGATTACCGCCTGACCCACAAAGTGGGCGTGCAGTCCTGCAAGATTTATGTCAAACCCGAGGAAGAGACTGCTTACTATGTTGTCAACAAGGTTGGCGGCAAGCTTCCCCTGTAAACGTTTCCGTTTTTCCGCATCATTCAAAAAGACCAGAGCCGTTCTGCCGGGTGGCAGTCCTGCTCTGGTCTTTGCTTTTACAGTGTTACAAAACCCGGACGCGCTTCCCTGACGCGGAACGCGGGGTCTTATTTCAGGAACTTGTGCACGGCACGGGCCACGATGCCGCCCAGGATGCCGGAGACGAGGAACTCAGCCACGCCCTGGACACCCACCAGCAGCACAACAAACATGAAGGGGTTGGCCGCGCCCTTGGCGGCCACGATGTTCTGGACATAGTCGCAATTATAGAAAGCCAGCACGATATACCCCATGAAGAACAGGGTGTTCAGGCCGGGAGCGCACATGGCGCTGACAATATAGCTCCAGGTGCGGCTCTTATCCAGCTTTTTCAGGCCGCTGAAGATCAGGCCAACGCACAGGCCCATCAGCACACGCATCCCCACGCAGAGGATGAAGGTGTTGACAGGGCTGACCTGGAACAGAGCGCCGGTCATGGCGGAAGCGCCGGTGACGGCATCATAGAAGCTCACCGCACCGAACACACCGCCCAGCACAGCGCCCGCGGCGGGGCCCATGGTGATGGCACCCACCGCAATGGGCAGGGTCAGGAAGCTCATGTAAAGCGGGCCCATGGGCACACTGCCCAGGCCGATGGCCTTCATTACCAGCTCGATGGCGACCAGCAGTGCCAGCCGGGTGAGAGTGCGAAGATCGTTGTTTTTCATAATTCAATTTTCCTCCTGCTGCCGTTCCGCCCATTTCGTCGGATACGGCGCAAATCTGGTTTTCGATTGTGTTGTCAGGGAATCTCTATAAACAAGAGGGCGGACCCACCTTATTTATCACAGGGAAATTTGATGCCGGCGCTCCGCCGGGCCACGGTCAGCACCCGGCTGACGGCCACAGAGGTATCCAGCATCCGGCTGCACAGCTCCTGGTCACCGCTCTCGATGGCTTTGGCAAAAGCGTGAAACTCCGCCGCCTGCCGGGGCCTGCCGCCGTTGAGGTTGAAGTGCTCTTCCTTGCCCTGATTGGGGTGGAAGGTCACGCCGCCGCACCAGTTGGCGGTGGATTTCTGCAAAATATAGCCCTTGGTACCCTGGATAACGTACCGGGCAGGCGCGCCGCAGTCCTTAGCCGCCATGCTGACCGCCTTGAAGCTGTTGTACTCCATGGTCAGGATGCCGCTGGTGTCGATGCCGCGCTCAATATTGGGCAGATAGTGCACCTGATTCGGCTCGCCGAACAGGCCCACGATGTAGCTGATATTGTAAACGTTCAGATCCATCAGCGCACCGCCCGCGCGCTCCGGGTCGAAGGAGACGGGTGTCTCCCCGGCACAGAAGGCATCGTAGCGACTGGAATACTGGCTGAAATTGCACTGCACCAGCTTGACCGTGCCAATGCGGGGCAGCAGCTCCCGGATCTTGTTATAGTTTTCGAGGTACTGGGTGGTCATCGCCTCAAACAGGAACACCTTCTTATGGCGGGCCATCTTGGCCAGCTCCTCGGTCTGGGCGGCGGTGCAGGCCATGGGCTTTTCCACAATGACATGCTTTCCCGCTTCCAGTGCCACCTTGGCATAGCGGTAGTGCTGCAGGTTGGGCACAGCCAGATAGACCACATCCACCCACTGCAGCAGTTCAAAATAATTCGTGGTACACTGGGGGATGCCATACTGCTCGCACATTTCCTCCGCCACCGGCGCGCTGCGCTGGGTGCTGCAGATCGCCTGCACCGTAAAGGGGCAGTCCTCCCCTGCCAGCCAGGGCAGGAACTCCCGCACGATCATCCCCGTGCCCAGGATTCCTAATTTCATTGCTCTCTCCATCCTGTTTTGTCATTAACCGGCCTTGGCCTCGTCCTCGCGGCGCTCCCGGCGCTTGGCATGGGGACGGCGGCCCCGGTGGAAATTGGGATTATTATGCCGCTTGCTCCCAGCGTTGTGACGAGGCTGGGGGGCGTTCATCTGGTACAGCAGGGCCAGCCCCTTCAGCAGCAGCTCCGGGTCGTAAGTCAGCGGGTGGCGGCAGAGGGGCGTGACATACTTTGCCAGCCCGCCGGTGACCACAAGCGTGGCCGGGCGGCCCAGCTCTTCCTCAATGCGCTGGGTGATGCCGTCCAGCAGGACTGCCGTGCCCAGCACAGAGCCCGACAGCATACAGCTTTCGGTGTTCACGCCGATGGCCGTCCTGGGCGATGCCAGCCGCACCTGGGGCAGCTGGGCGCAGCGCTCACCCAGAGCGCGCAGACCGGTGGATAGTCCCGGGCAGATGACACCGCCCCGGAACACCCGGTTCTCATCCACCACATTAAAAGTAGTGGCAGTGCCCAGATCCACCGTGATGACCGGCAGCGGGAAGTTTGCCGCTGCGTAGGCGGCATCCACCAGCCGGTCCTTGCCCACGGCGTGGGGGTCAGGCACCCCCATGGTCAGCCCCGTGTGGATATCCGGCGAGACGATGACCGGCTTTTTGCCGGTATAGTGGCGGGCGCACTCTGCCAGCGCCCCGGTGATCTGGGGCACCACGCTGGTCAGCACCGCGCCCTCAAAGCGGATAGGCCGTTCCGGGTGGCGGCGGTGAGCAAACACCTTTTCCATCTCCACCCGGTATTCCGCAGCGGTGCGGGTGCGCACCGTGTCCATGTGGGCCACAAAGCATACACGTCCGTCCTTGATGCCGCCCAGGGCGACGGTGGTGTTGCCTATATCAATGGCTAAGATCATATTCTTCTCCTGCGAGGTTCTATTCTAACTAAGTCAAGCTATTTTACCGCATTTTGGCGCTGGATACAAGACCAAACCGAAAGATTTTGTTGTGTTGGCGGCGGTTTTGGATTATACTAGGGTTGCAAACCCGCAAAACAGGAGGTTTTTTGGATGGATCTGCAAGGCAAATGCGTCCTTCTGGGCGTTACCGGCGGCATTGCCGCTTATAAAATGGCAAACGTGGCCAGCGCGCTCAAAAAGCTGGGGGCCGACGTGGAAGTGATTATGACGGAGAACGCCACCCACTTCATCACCCCCATCACCTTTGAGACCCTGACCGGCCACAAGTGCATGGTGGACACCTTCGACCGTGATTTCAAGTTCGAGGTCACCCACATCTCCCTCGCCAAAAAGGCGGATGTCATTCTGGTTGCCCCGGCCACGGCCAATGTCATTGCCAAGATGGCCCACGGCATCGCCGACGATATGCTGACCACCGTGATGCTGGCGGCAAAGTGTCCCAAGCTGGTGAGCCCGGCCATGAACACCGGGATGCTGGAGAATCCCATCACCCAGGATAACCTCAAGACGCTGGAACACTACGGCTTCACGGTCATCCCGTCCGAGAGCGGGCTGCTGGCCTGCAAGGATGTTGGCAGCGGCCGCCTGCCCAAGGAGGATGTGCTCATCGAGTATATTCTGCACACCATCGCCCGGCCCAAGGACCTGGCCGGTATCCGCGTTGCTGTGACCGCCGGGCCTACCCAGGAGCCGCTGGACCCCGTGCGCTACCTGACCAACCACTCCACCGGCAAGATGGGCTACGCCGTGGCCCGGGCCGCCGCCATGCGCGGTGCGGACGTCACCCTCATCCACGGCCGCACCGACCTTGCACCGGTCAAATTCACCACCGATGTTCCCATTACCACGGCACAGGATATGTACGATGCCGTGACCAGCCGCTTTGAGGAGATGGATGTTCTGGTCATGGCCGCTGCCGTGGCCGACTATCGCCCCGTGACCGTGGCCGCCGATAAGATCAAAAAGAAGGATGGCGACCTTTCCATCCCCGTGGAGCGCACCGCCGATATTCTGGGCACCCTTGGCCCGAAGAAAACGCACCAGTTCCTCTGTGGTTTTTCCATGGAGACCCGGGATATGGTGGAAAACTCCACGGCCAAGCTGACCAAGAAAAATCTGGACATGGTGGTGGCCAACAACCTGAAGATCGCCGGGGCCGGGTTTGGGGTGGACACCAATGTTGTCACCTTCATCACCCCCGACGGTGCCCGGGAACTGCCCCTGATGAGCAAGGCCGATGTGGCCGACGCTATCCTCGACGAAATTCTGAAGCGCAGAAAGCAGTAAGCCGCTTTTGCTCACCCTCTCTGTCATCTTTTTGATGGAGAGGGTTCTTTTTTGTAAGAAAACCGCTCACTTTACCCTGCTTTTACAAAAACATTTTTCAAAATCCGGGTAAATCACTTTCCAAAAGTGCAATTTTGATGTATTCTATTCCTATCCGTTGTGCAATTTTACTGCATCCGGGGAACCACAAACGAAAGAGGGGTGCGCACAGATATGCTGAAATATCTGGCAAAACGCATCGGGCGTTCCATCTTGACGCTGTTCATCATCGTAACGCTCGTGTTCTGCCTGCTGCGGCTGATGCCGGTAGAAGGCTACTTTGCAAACTACGAAAAAATGACCGAGGCCCAGATCCAGGCGGGCCTGCAGTCCATGGGCCTGCTGGATCCGCTGCCGGTGCAGATCGGGCGGTTCTGGTGGAATGCCTTCCACGGCGATCTGGGTGTGAGCCATATTTATAAGGTAAACGCTTCCGTCACCGGCATCCTGGCCAAGAAGCTGCCCATCTCCATCCAGATGGGCGTGCTCGCCATGCTGCTGAGCCTGGTCATCGGCATCCCTATGGGCCTGCTGATGGGTCGGTTCAAGAACCGCTGGCCGGATAAGATCGGCACGGCCATCATCGTGCTCATCCAGGCCGTGCCCGCCGCCGTGTATTACCTGTACATCCAGATGTACGGCACCCAGGCGCTGAACGTGGGCCTGCTGTTCGATGCCTCCGACTGGCGGTACTGGGTGCTGCCGGTCTGCTCCATGAGCCTGGGCAACGTGGCGTTCTACGCCATGTGGCTGCGCCGCTATATGGTGGACGAGAGCAACAAGGATTACGTCCGTCTGGCGCTGGCCAAGGGCGTGAGTGAAAACAATATCGCACTGCACCACATCTTCCGCAACGCCATGGTGCCGCTGGTACAGTATATTCCCTCGGCGTTCCTGAACACTGTTGTCGGTTCCATTTACATCGAGAGCCTGTACTCCATTCCCGGCATGGGCGGCCTGCTGGTCACCTGTGTCCAGCGCCACGATAACACCATGGTGCAGGGCATCGTGCTGCTGTACGCCTGCGTGGGCATCATCGGCTTGATCCTGGGTGACCTGCTCATGGTGCTCATCGATCCCCGCATCAGTTTTGGCAAGAAAGAAGGTGGCCGATAATGCTGTTCCACATGAAAGATCACAAAGCCGCAGTTCTGGAAAATGACCTGAACAAGCTACAGAAGGACGGCCCCGCCGCTTGGGCCGACCTGCCCGAGGACGAGTTGTTCACCCCCGCCGGGTTCAGCGAGGAACGCGCCGAGGCGACCTCCTACTCCAATTACAGCTATTGGGGCAGCACCTTCCGTGCCTTTTTCAAAAATAAGATCGCCGTTACCCTGCTGATTGCTCTGATCGCCGTGGTGGCTTTCGCCTTCCTGCAGCCCTGCCTGCCCGGGCAGGCAGACCCCAACCTCTGCCAGGTAGACCCTGCGACTGGCATCCAGTTCCGCAACATCGCCCCCGGCGAGGATGGCTTTATCTGGGGCTCCAACGCCATCGGCCAGGATTTGTGGGCCCGCATCTGGGCGGGCGCGCGCACCAGTCTGACCATCGCCTTCTTCGTGGCCCTCATCGAGGCCGTGGTGGGCATCACGGTGGGCGTGCTCTGGGGCTATGTCCGTCAGCTCGACTTCTTCTTCACCGAGCTGTACAACATCTGCGATAATGTCCCCTCTACCATCATCCTGATCCTGATCTCCTACGTTGCATCCCCCAGCGTCAAGACCCTGATCCTGGGCATGTCCATCACGGGCTGGATCGCCATGGCGCGCTTTATCCGCAACCAGATCCTGATCATCCGTGACCGTGATTACAATGTGGCTTCCCGCTGCATCGGCACCCCCACCCACCGCATCGTCCTGCGCAACCTGCTGCCCTATCTGGTATCGGTCATCATGCTGCGCATGGCCCTGACCATCCCCGCCGCCATTGGCAGCGAGGTGTTCATTACCTATATCGGCCTGGGTCTTTCCGTGGAGACCCCCTCTCTGGGCAACCTTATCAACGACGGCCGCAAGGTGATGATGCAGGCGGGCCTGCGGTATCAGCTGCTCTACCCCACTATCATCCTGAGCTTTGTCACCATCGCGTTCTATCTCATCGGCAACGCCTTCTCGGATGCCGCTGACCCGAAGAACCACCTGCAGTAAGGAGGGACGGAAGATGAAAAAGAATCAGCTCATCCTTTCTGTAAAGGACCTCAACATCAAATTCAACCTGCGGGGCAAGGTACTGCATGCCATCCGGGGCATCGACCTGGATATCTACCACGGCGAAGTCCTTGCCATCGTGGGTGAGTCCGGCTCCGGCAAGAGCGTGTTCACCAAGAGCTTTATGGGCCTGCTGGATGCCAATGGTTCCATCACCTCGGGCACCATTGATTACTATGGTGCCGATGACGGAAAGCCCATCCGCCTTTCCGACCTGAAAAAGGAAAAGGACTGGCTCAAGGTCCGTGGCCGCGAGATCGCCATGATCATGCAGGATCCCATGACCAGCCTGAACCCCCTGAAAACCATCGGCGACCAGATCATGGAGGCCGTGGAATTGCACCAGCATCTCAAGGGCAAGGCAGCCAGGGAAAAAACCCTCGAGTACCTGCGGGATGTGGGCATTGCCGACCCCGAGGTGCGCTTTGACCAGTACCCCCACGAGTTTTCCGGCGGTATGCGCCAGCGTGTCGTCATTGCCATTGCGGTGGCCTGCAACCCGCAGATTCTGATCTGCGACGAGCCCACCACGGCACTGGACGTGACCATTCAGGCACAGATCTTACAGCTGCTCAAGGAGATGCAGGTCAAATACAATCTGACTATCGTGCTCATCACCCACGACCTGGGCGTGGTGGCCAACATTGCCGACCGGGTGGCTGTCATGTACGCCGGTGACATCGTGGAGATCGGCACCTCGGATGAAATTTACTACGACCCCCGCCACCCTTATACCTGGGCGCTGCTGTCCAGTATGCCCCAGATGGGCATCAAGGGCGAGGACCTGTTCAACATTCAGGGCACGCCCCCAAACCTGTTCACCGAGATCCACGGTGATGCCTTCGCACCCCGCAACCCACAAGCGCTGAAGATCGACTTCGTCAAACGGCCCCCGTATTTCTCCGTCAGCCCGACCCACAAGGCCAAGACCTGGCTGCTGGACCCTCGGGCCCCCAAGGTGGAGCCGCCCGCCGCCGTCAAGCTGCTGAGAGAGGAGGGAATGCAGGATGACTGAAGAACGTGAGACTCTTCTTGAGGTCAAAGACCTCGAGGTGACCTACGGCTCCGGCCGTAAGGCCTACAAGGCCGTGAACCACGCCAACTTTGAAATTTACAAGGGTGAGACCTTTGGTCTGGTGGGCGAGTCCGGTTCCGGCAAAACCACCATTGGCCGCGCCATCATGCGGATCCTGCCCACCTCGGGCGGCGAGATCCTGTACAAAGGTCAGAAGATCAACGGTAAGATCTCCCGCCAGCTGGACCAGCAGATCATCAAGGAGATCCAGATGATCTTCCAGGACCCGCAGTCCTCCCTGAACGAACGCGCAAAGGTCAGCTACATCGTGGGCGAGGGCCTGCAGAATGTCCGGCCCGACCTGACCGCCGCCCAGCGGGAAGAGAAGGTGCGGCAGGCACTGCTGGATGTAGGTCTGCTGCCCGAGTTTGCCTCCCGCTTCCCCCACGAGTTTTCCGGCGGCCAGCGCCAGCGCATCGGCATCGCCCGCGCCCTGATCGTGGAGCCGGAGTTCATCATTGCCGACGAGCCCATCTCGGCTCTGGATATGTCCATCCGCGCCCAGGTGCTCAACCTGCTGCGTCACCTGCAGAAGGAGCGCGGCATTACTTATCTGTTCATCGCCCACGACCTTTCCGTGATGCGGTACATCTCTGACCGCATCGCTGTCATCCACAAGGGTGATATCGTGGAGCTGGCGGATGCCGAGGAGCTGGTGACCCACGCCATCCATCCCTACACCCGCAGCCTGCTCTCGGCCATTCCCATGCCCAACCCCAAGCTGGAGCGGAAAAAGAAGCTGTTGGTCTATGATCCCGCCATGCACGATTACTCCAGGGAAGCCCCCCAGTGGCGGGAACTGCGCCCGAAGCACTGGGTGCTTTGCAGCGAGCAGGAGGCCAAGGACTGGCTGGCCGCGTTGTAAACTGTTTCTTGCGGTTTTTGACAAAGTTCACCCTTTGTTTCTTGACATTTCCACCCGGCTCTACTACAATAGCTCCAGTGTGTATTGAGACGTTTTTAACCAACAGACGAAGTTTAAGACATCGTCCAAACCGGCTGCACCCGCTCCGGGCGCAGTGAAGCATCAAAGGACAATTTATGACAACATCCAACACCCCGATCTATGCCTCCCAGGCACGACCCTGGCTGAAATACTACGACGCGAAGTACATTGACCAGCCATTGCCGGAATGCTCCGCTTTTGATTTCGTCTATCGGCAGAACAAGAGCCGCCTGGGTGAAACCGCACTGGAATATTATGGCCGCAAGTTCACCTATGCTGATTTGATCGTCAACGTTAAAAAGACGGCGGCGGCACTCCGCGCGGCGGACATAAAGAAGGGTGATATCGTCACCGTGGTCAGCGTGATGACCCCGGAGGTGATCTACGCCTTCTATGCCGCGGATATGCTCGGCGCGACCTTGAACCTGGTGGACCCCCGTTACAGTGCCGAGGGCATCCACGAGTATATTGAGGAGGTGGATTCCCGCCTGCTCATCTGCCTGAATGTGGTGTACGAACGCTGCCGTCAGGCCGCAAAGCACACCCACGTAGAGCGGGTGGTGGTACTCTCCCCGGCGGATTCCCTGCCGCTGCCGCTGGCACTGGGCTACAAGGCTACCAACCCGGACAAGAACAAGTACAAATCCAATGTCCTGTTCTGGAAACAGTTCATTACTGCTGGCAAGCCGGAAAGCATCTCCGCGGTGCTCTATGATCCTGACCATGCCTGTGTGGTGGTGCACACGGGCGGCACCACCGGCTCCCCCAAGGGCGTGATGCTGACGGACAAAAATTTCAACGCTATCGCCCT
>CALDLZ010000240.1 GCA_937915335.1 uncultured Faecalibacterium sp. | reverse complement strand
GCATCGGCCATATTGGCCGATTTTCCCCCCCAAAAAACCACTTTTTCGTTTTAGAGATTTTTGATGCCGTAAGAAAAATCGATCCGGGAACTAAGTTTCTGCTGGTAGGAGACGGTGAACTGCGGGATGAAATTCTTGAAAAAATAAAAGAGCTTCATCTGGAAGATTTAGTTGTACTTACCGGCAATGTAACAAATACGAATGAATTTTATCAGGCGATGGATGTCTTTATTCTGCCGTCTTTTTATGAAGGTCTTCCCGTGGTTTCGATTGAAGCGCAGGCAGCAAATTTGCCTTGTCTGATTTCGGAAAATGTAGACCATCGCTGTGCCATGACATCCAACGTGCATTTCCTTTCTATCCAGAAATCAGCGGATGAGTGGGCAAAAGAAATCTTAAAATATGCTGCTCAGCCACGCAGTGATGAGGGCATTGAGGCGTTGACCAAAGCTGGTTACAACATTGAAACCGAAGCACGAAAGTTGGAAGAACTTTATAAAAGTTCGATTAACAAACAGGAGTAATGTTACTATGAAAATTTTATATATCGTAAAGACACAGCTGCACTATTATCCCCCCTGCATTTCACAGATTCGTATGCTGAAAGACCTTGGCTATGATGTGGAAGTGCTGTATGGAACATCGAACGAAAGCGCCTTAAAACTTCTTGCAAAAGAGAATATTCCCTGCCATAAGGTCGCTGAGATCAAAGATGTAGCAAGTTCCAAAGTTGAAAAGTTGCAGGATTGGTATAAATTCCGCTGCGGGGTGTTGAACGCCCTGAAGCAGTATCCGGAAGATACAATGCTTTGGTTTGGAACCGCAGAAAGCGCACTCCCCATGAAGGGTGCATTGAACGGAAAGAAGTATGTGCTCTCTCTGCTAGAACTGCTGGATGACTGCCCACAGAAAGTAAAACTGCTGAAAAATCTTGCGCAGAATGCAGCCGCTGTGACGGTTTGCGAGGAAACTCGCGGCTACATCATGCGTTCATGGTGGAACCTTACGGAAGTGCCGTATGTGTTCCCGAACAAGCCATACAATCAGATCACCGACCGACGCCATGAACCTTCGATTCCTGAAACAAAAGCAGTTGTTGAACGAATCAAAGACAAAAAAGTTGTTCTGTATCAAGGAATCTTGCAGAACACTGACGAGATTTTGGAAGTCGCCAAAGCATTGCGGACGATGGATGCCGGGTATACCCTGCTGCTGATGGGAATTGATAAATACCATAGCGTAGACAAAATCAAAACGATCTACAGCGATGTTGAGTATGTAAGCTATATCCCTGCACCGTATCATTTGGAAATCACCAGCTACGCACACATTGGCATTGTTTTTTATCGCAATGACGCTCTGAATAAAGTATTCTGTGCGCCGAATAAAATCTACGAATACTCCGGCTTCGGCATCCCGATGCTAGCAAATGACATTCCGGGTCTAAAAAATACTGTTGGCAACGCTGGTGCAGCCGAATGTATGGAACTGAAGTCAGACAATATCATTCATGCGATTCGGAAAATCGAAGCGGATTATAATACCTATTCTAAAAATGCCAAAAAATTCTTTGCCGGAACAGATAATCTAAAGACGATGAAAAAATTGATGGGAAAGATTGAAAAATAATATGGACTTCTTTTTTGATTGGTTTCTGATTTTAGCCACAACAGGAATCGTTTTGTTGGCGTATAAGCGTATCGTATTCAGAGAGAATTGTTCTGTAGCAAACTATGTGATCGTTGTTCTTTACGTGTTCTGCGTTCTTCCCATCATTTTGAACTATACGGTTGGACTACCACAGTATAAAACGGCTTATTGGTATAAACCATTCATTGAGCCCATGCACAATGAACAGGTTGGTATAATATATGATTTATATATTATGCTGTGCATTATCCTTCTTTATGTGTTTTGCGGACGAAAAAGTCGGGGAATAGTTTTAGCACCGTATAATTCGTTGACTTCAATTCTGTGTGACAACAGAGTCATTTCAACTATTTTGATTTTTCTCCCTGTCATTTATATCGCGTTAACAGGCTCATGGAAATATTATGCGGTTTATGCCGTTTCGAGTGCAAGAGGATTAACGGAATCGAACAAAATGGCTCTTATGACACCATGTATGTTGATAAGCATGGTTGTTTACTTTGGCACACTCTTTAAAGAAAATCTAACCATTAAAAAAATCATTCTAACACTTTTTTACTCGGCGGCAATTGTCTGGATATCGGGAAAGCGATTTATGCTCGCCAATATTTTGCTCTTATTTATATTCTATACAGTGAACTTGGACATCAGTGTCGAGGGGCGAAAGAAAATATACAGAGCATTACCAATATTGGGAGTTGTATTGATTGGCTTCTCTATTTTTTATTTAGCAGTAATTAGACCAATGGCGGAAACATCATCATCGAGTATTTACGATATGCTACGAGTTGATTTCGGGCGTGATGATGTTATCAAGTATGTAATCAACAAGGAAATCATTCGCAATGAACGTATTTTGGAGTATCGCGGAGAGACATTTTTAAGTTTGGTTGGTGCTTTTATTCCGCGAAAATTGTGGCCTAGCAAACCATATCCACATTATATGTACCTGACCGGTTCAATATTGAATTTAAACATTCACAATCTGCCAGCAGGTACAACGCCATCTCTATTGGAGATGACAATCTGTAATTTTGGCTCTTGGGGATTTGCGGTTGGAATTATTTTGCTGATTTGGATTTGCAATATGATTGACCGGTCAAAGGATGTAGACACGAAGTCTATTGGACTTATCTTAGCGATGGTTCTTTTAACGCAAAGTATGGATGTCTATCTTATTCTGATTGTTATACTTGTCTCTATCAGCCTTATGGTTCAACTTTTCAATGGTCGAATGGTACGTATTGTTATACATCGTTAACAAGAAAGAGCGACTATATGCTGAATTGTAAAAAAGAAAACTGTACGGGTTGTGGAGTCTGCGCTTATAGCTGTCCGAAGCAAGCAATCGAAATGACGGAATCAATTGAAGGTTTTCTTTGTCCGGAAGTGAACGATACTCTGTGTGTGAATTGCAACCTGTGCAACAAGGTCTGCCCGTCATTAAATAAGCCCATAGCTGGAAATCTTGTTGACTGCTATGCAGTGCAGCTGAAAGATAAAATGGCATTACAACACTGTGCCTCCGGTGGTGCATTCTATGGTATCGCACGAAGTATGTTGGAACAAAATGGCACAGTCTTCGGAGTGGAAGATTTGGGTACAAAGCTCTGCTATCAAAAAGCAACGACTCTGGATGAACTGAATAAATTGACTGGCTCTAAATACTATCAGTGCTCTATTTCGGAAGAAGCATATCACGAAATCATTGTAAGCACACAAAACGGCCTTACGTTGGTTTCCGGTACTCCCTGCATGGTTGCGGCAATTCAGAATCTTCGTGGCGTAAACCGCAAAAATTTGCTTACATTTGAGATTCTGTGTCAAGGCGTTCCGAGCAAAACCGTTATCGAAAAATTTTATATGGAAACGGCTGCAAAATATGGTTCACCCGTTAAAAACCATGTTTTCCGTTCAAAAGACCGCTATGTTGGCCGGAATTATCTGAACCGCTATGAATTCAAGAATGGCAAGGCAGTGTATTTGATTGGTGAGGAAGACCCACTTTCGCTGTCTTTTCAACGGCAGATTTTTTTGAGGGAATCCTGTTACAGCTGCCAGTATGCAAATGCGGCACGAACTGCCGATTTTACAGCAGGCGATTTATGGAAAACGGATATTGATGGGCTAGACATAAAGCGCGGGTGTTCGGTTTTGCTCTGCAATACCGCAAAAGCCGAAAACTTTCTGGAAAGAACAAATAGTTTTTTAGTCGGAAAAATTGATCCCAAAGCGGCATTGGAACACAATGTTCCCTATCATCATCCCATTAAACGTCCTAAATGCAGGGATTGGAGCTACAAGCTGTTGTGCAGTGGGATTCCACCCAAATCTGTTACAGTCCTTTGCTGCTGGAAGTATTATATCAAACGGCTCTTTACAGGGAGAAGAAAATGAAAAAAGTTGGAATTATTACATACCATTTTGCGCAGAACTATGGTGCAGTGCTTCAGTGCTATGCGTTGCAGACGTATTTGTCTCAGCGAGGGTATGATGTTACCGTTTTTGATTTTGTCAGTGAAAAGCAGAAAAAAAACAATGACATTGTAAAACATGGAATCTCTGTCAAAACTGCGGTTGCAAATATCTGTCTTCTTCCGTTCGCACGCAGCATCCGAAAAAAGCATGCCCGATTTGCAATCTTCTGTCAAAAAAATCTTCATCTAACACCGCATTTTTCCACGGTGGAGGCATTGCAAAAATACATTGAAGAAAACAAATACGATGTAATTGTTTCTGGTAGTGATCAAGTGCTGAACCCCAATATTGACGATTTTGAGATGGCGTTCTTGTATCCGTTCCAAACAACAGCTAAAAAAATCGCGTATGCGGCCAGTACGGGCAACGCTTCACCAGATGATATACGGAAGATTCAGTGCTATTTGGATGACTTTTCAAAAATCTCGATTCGCGAACAGAAAGACATCGGAAAGTTTGATACGGAAATGGTGGCACGGTTATCTGTTGTGTGCGACCCTGTTATGCTGCTGCGAGCCGATGCTTGGAACAATATGTTGAATAAGCCATCTGGAAAGCCGTATCTGATTTGCTACTTCCTTCATAAAAAACTGTTCCGTGAAGAATTTGCGATTGCGCAAAAAATTGCAAAAGATCGCGGCTTAGAGCTGAAAGTAATCAATGCAAGATTTGGCCCGAATAGCTTCCGAAAAGGAACAATTTTTGATGCCGGACCGGGGGAGTTTGTGAATTTGATTGCCAACTCTTCTTATGTCTGCACAGATTCTTTTCATGGCACACTCTTTTCTTTGGTTTTCCATAAGCAGTTTTCTTGTTTGGACACAAAGCAAAATCGGCACGATACCCGCAAAAAAGGCTTGCTGGAAAGTGTTGGTGCAGCTGCCGCATATCAGAATGTTGAAGATCCCCTGAAAATATGCAGCACTTTGAATTATAAAGAAATTGATTGCCAGATGGAAGAAATAAGAAAATCCGCAGCCAAGTTTTTGGAGATATTAAATGAATAAAAAATTAGCAGACTTGCTGAAATCAAAAGTTTTAGCCAATAGCGCATGGTTAATCATCTTGCAGGTGTTCAATACTATCGTTCCCCTTCTGACTCTTCCATATATTACGCGCATACTCGGAACGTCAAATTATGGTGTTTTCTCTCTTGCGCTCAACTGGATTACATACTTCCAAGTAATCGTAGAATATGGCTTTGGATTTACAGGTGCTCGTAAAGTTTCCATTCATGGTGATGATGGCCTGCAAGAGCTGTACAGCAGAATCATTACAGCACGAATTCTTCTCTTATGCGGAACTTTTTTGACGATGAATATACTGAGTGCAGCGCTGCATGTAAGCAGAGCACAGTATATCAGCATGAACATTCTCTTTCTAATTATTCTGGGTGTTGCATTTCAGCTCACATGGCTTTTTCAAGGCAAGCAGGACATGAAGTTAATTGCTATTATCAATGCAGTGTCGCGCTTGTTCTCGGTGCTGATGGTTTTTGCGTTGGTACACAGCGAAAATCACCTGTATCTGTATTGTATTTGCTACGCTATAACGTTCCTGCTTTCCGCTGCTCTGGGAATCTTGCTGGCGCGGAAAAAATATGGCTTAAAAGTAAAGCTATGCAGGATTCCAGATGCCATTAGCGAAATCAAAGATGGTTGGTATCTTTTTATTTCGCAGGCAATGTCAAAGATTTTCAGTGGCATCGGAACAACTGTTCTGGGAGCAGTTGCAACTTCCAGTGCTGTTGGAATCTACTCGGCAATTTATAAAGTCCCATATATTATGGTGCTATTTTTCAGCCCAATCAGTCAAGCTCTTTATCCGCACATTAGCGTTCGTTTTTCAAAGTCATTTGAAAATGGGCGCAAAACAGTGACTGCCGCTGCAACACTTGTAACTCCGGCGTTTGCATTGGCAGGACTTGCAATTATACTTCTTCGGAAACAACTGATTCTGATTGCATTTGGCAAGGACTATCTTGAATATTCTGCAATTATAATTCCGCTCGTTCTTTGGATGTTGTTCAGTGTAATCAACAACTTTATGGGGATACAATTTTTGGTCGCCAGCGGCAATCAGAAGCTGTACAGTCATGCGTTTACGATTGGATCACTGATAACGGTTGGACTGAATATTCTGTTAGGTGTAATCTTTGGTATTTATGGCGTTTCCGTTGCAGCACCAATCGGTGAAGCAAGCTTGACAATATTGCTGTACTTTGGTGTTAAAAAAGCGAAACAGGGAGGAAATTAAAATGAAGAAAGTAATGCTTGTTTTCGGCACAAGACCAGAAGCCATCAAAATGTGCCCGCTTGTCAATGAATTGAAAAAGCGCAAAAGCCTTCAAACGGTTGTCTGTGTCACAGGTCAGCACCGTCAGATGCTTGATATGGTTTTGGAGGCATTTGCTGTCACCCCGGACTACGATCTTTCCATCATGAAAGATAAGCAGACGCTATTTGATGTGACCACCAATATTCTGAACTGCATCAAAGAAGTCTTGGAAAAAGAAAAGCCGGATGTTGTTCTGGTTCATGGTGACACCTCTACCACATTTGTAACCGCGCTGGCTTGCTTCTACTTGCAGATTCCCGTTGGACATGTCGAGGCAGGCCTGCGCACCTATAATATTTACAGCCCCTATCCGGAAGAATTTAATCGACAGGCTGTTTCAATTATCAGCAAATTCAACTTTGCACCAACGGAGCTTTCTAAGAATAATCTGCTTAAAGAGGGGAAGAACCCAAAAAGTATCTATGTTACGGGCAATACGGCGATTGATGCGCTCAAGACTACTGTTCGAGAAAGTTATAATCATCCCGAACTGGAATGGGCAATGGATAGCCGCCTCATTATGATTACTGCACACCGCCGTGAAAATCTCGGTGAACCTATGCGACATATGTTCAAAGCCATCCGCCGTGTGATGGATGAACACCCTGATGTTAAGGCAATCTATCCTATTCATATGAATCCGGTTGTTCGCGAAATTGCCAACGAGTATTTAGGCAATGATGATCGTATCCACATCATTGAGCCTTTGGATGTCTTGGACTTCCACAACTTCCTGAGCCGCAGTTATCTCATTTTGACTGATTCGGGTGGAATTCAGGAAGAAGCTCCTTCTCTGGGAAAGCCTGTTCTGGTTATGCGCGATACCACAGAACGTCCGGAAGGTATTGCCGCTGGCACTTTAAAACTGGTCGGCACAGAAGAGGAAACCATTTATAAAGAGTTCAGTCGCCTACTGTCTGATAAGAATGAGTATGAAGTCATGAGCAAAGCAAGCAACCCATACGGTGATGGACACGCTTGTGAACGAATTGCTGATATTTTGGAAGAAAATCTCTAAGATTATAGCCATGTAGTACACATGGCTGTGCTGCTCAGATATGCTGCCTCTCCGTGGCGAGCAGCAGGCAACGGGATCCTTTCTCGGCTAAAGCATATATATTCGCATATTCATTCTTTGGATGAGGATACAGTTACATAATGGGAAAATACTTTGGTACTGATGGCTTCCGTGGTGAAGCCGGAATCACCCTGACCGCCGACCACGCCTATAAAGTAGGCCGCTTTCTGGGGTGGTATTACAATGCTCTGCGTGAGCGTAATGGTGATACTGAACCTGCTCGCATTGTGATTGGTAAGGATACCCGCCGTAGTTCCTACATGTTCGAGTATAGCCTAGTGGCAGGTCTGACCGCATCCGGTGCAGATGCTTACTTGCTCCATGTCACCACCACACCGTCTGTGGCTTACATCGCCCGTGTGGATGATTTCGACTGCGGCATCATGATTTCCGCCAGTCACAACCCGTACTACGATAACGGCATCAAACTCATCGACTGCTACGGCGAGAAGATGCCGGAAGAGACACTGCTGCTGGTCGAGGATTACATTGACGGAAAGCTCCACGTGTTCGACAAAGACTGGCCGAAGCTGCCTTTTGCTCATCGGGAACACATTGGCTGCACCGTGGACTATGTGTCTGGCCGCAACCGTTACATGGGCTACTTGATTTCCTTGGGCGTCTACTCCTTCAAGGGTGTCAAGGTCGGTCTGGACTGCGCGAACGGCTCCAGCTGGAACATTGCAAAGAGCGTGTTTGATGCTCTGGGTGCGGACACCTACGTCATCAACGCACAGCCCAACGGTCTGAATATCAACAACAATGCCGGCTCCACTCACATCGAGAGCCTGCAGAAGTTCGTGGTCGAAAAGGGTCTGGATGTTGGCTTTGCCTACGACGGTGACGCAGACCGCTGCTTGTGCGTGGATGAGAAGGGCAACGTCATCACCGGGGATCATATCCTGTACATCTACAGCTGCTACATGAAGAAGCGCGGCAAGCTGTTGACCAACACGGTCGTCACCACCGTTATGTCCAACTTCGGCCTGTACAAGGCCTTTAATGAAAAGGGCATCGGCTACGCCAAGACTGCCGTGGGCGATAAATACGTTTACGAATATATGGCAAAGAACGGCTGCCGCATCGGTGGTGAGCAGAGTGGCCATATCATCTTCTCCAAGTATGCCAGCACCGGTGACGGCATACTGACCAGTCTGAAGATGATGGAAGTCATGCTGGCAAAGAAGGTTCCTATGAGCAAGCTGGCTGAACCGCTAAATATCTATCCGCAGGTGCTGGAAAATGTGCGTGTGACGGACAAGAAAGCTGCACAGGACGATGTTGCCGTGCAGGAAGCTGTCAAGGCAGTTGCTGACGCATTGGGTGACACCGGCCGCATCCTCGTCCGCGAGTCTGGCACGGAGCCTGTCGTTCGCGTTATGGTGGAGGCTCCCGACCACGACACCTGTCAAAAGTATGTGTCGCAGGTTGTGGAAGTTATTAAGAATCAGGGCTATTGTAGCTAAAGCGTGTTCTGAAATATGTAGCAGGAGGAAGACTTATGCCTAATGTATTTTTTGACAACCGCTTTCTTAATGGAAAGTCTCATAAAGAATATGTGGCTTTTGTAGATATAATGGGAACACGTACACACATGAAAGCTTGTGTAGACGAAGCAGCCAACTTCATATTCAAACTTCATGCGGCAATTATTTCAGCGTGGCGTGAAAAGAATTATGGAGGAGTATTTGTTTATCCTGTTATGGATGGTGCGTATATTGCGACAAAAAGCAAAGAGGATATGATTAATATTTTGGTTCGTATTTATCGTGAACTTGCGCAGCTTTTTATAAATGAACCAAATTCGCTACATAGATATATGATTCGAGGTTCTGTTGCATATGGTGATGTGATCCATGGGCATAACATTCCATACGAAGCATCAAAAGCATTTGAAAGCTATCTCGGCTATAAAGATCAAATCATGCTGGGTAGTGCAATGATTTTGGCATATGATGGAGAATCTAAGGCAGCACCATTTGGAATTCATATCGACGGTTCCTCAATTAGGCATATGAATATGGCCAATAGGAGTGAGTATGGCTCATTTGCGGAAGGATGGAAATGGTATAAAGATACTCAGCTCGCTTTGAGAGGCATTGATTTTAATGCTCTTGAGGAGAAACTTGAAAATTCGCTAGAAGAAATGAAAGACCCTGCACATAGATTTCACTATCCGGTTGAAAGTATCAATAATCATATTAGAATGGTTCGAGAATATTTTGCCGACATATAAATTGCTTGCCATCCAATATTTGTAATGCTATACTTGTTTTACAAATATTAAATGGAGGTATCCCTTATGCCCCGTCCTAAAGGAAGCAAGAACAAGTCCAAGACCATAAAAATAACCGTTGACTTTGCCGCACAGATTGCCGAGAAGCAGTCTGCAAAGGAAGCTGTAACTGCTGAAATCGTATCCATTACCGCGAATATCGATGTGCTGAAAACTGACCTGAAAGCCAAGAAGGCAGAACTGAAGTCCATCGACAAGGAAATCGCCAAGATTGAAGCCAAAAGGGTCAAGGCTGAAACTAAAGCCGCGGAATCCGCAAAAAAGGCAGAAGCGGAAGATGTGCTGAAAAAACTGCTGGCCAGTGGAGTGAGCGCAGACGAAATTCTTGCGAAGCTGAAGTGATTTTGCAAGCAGGGCAAGTTGGTACCAACTTGCGATTTTTGAATCCGATTTTTCAAATCCAAATTCAAAATGCTTGTTGGGCTGTGCCCAAACCCCTTTTGATCTGCATCGTGCCGATGCAGGCTGCGCGTTTGTTCCAAACACTTCTATAACCCAAAAAGACAGCCTAGGACTCTCCACAACGGAAGAGTCCTAGGCTGTCATCATTTATCGGGAATGCATTTTCTTGGTGTTGCTCTTTTCTTCTGCAAAGAACAGTTCTACGTTGCGCTGCGCACGAAGAAGTTCCTGCATCTCGTCTTTCGCTTTGCGGTAGTCCGGGTAGGCTGCTTTCTTTTCCGTCAGCAGCTTGGAATATTCTGTATCCAGCTCCTTTACATTGGGAAGCTTTTTCAGGTTGGCATCATCGAAAGCCGCTTTTGCTGCCTTATGAAGTGTGATCTCTGCGTGATGGTTTTCCAGAAATCGCTTGCTGTATCCGGCCTTGCGGTAGGCATCGTACACCGGGCGCGTTTTCGCATAGTTGACAATGTGCGGCCGCAGAACGGCAATCTCGGCCATGCGTGTTTCCGCCGCCTTGATGGAATCGACCAGCTCGTGATAGCGGGCAGTGGCAGCGTCCACGCGCTCCTGCATTTCCTCGATACTGCCGATTTTCTTCTCCTGTAAGAAAATCAGCGTCTTGGACATTTCTTTCAGATTGTATTTCTTTGCCCATCGTGCATAGCCGCTACCCTTACCCTCGGCCAGCTTTTCCTGCACATCCACCAGAAGATTGAACGGGTTCTCTTTCGGCGGCTGCTTCTGACGTGGATGATGTTCGGCTTCTCCTGAAATCACAGCTTTCAGTTCTTCTTCGCTGTATCCTGCGCCGAGTGTCCTAAAACGAATGAACCGTTTTTGCCGTGTGCCTTTGACAGAGGTGTATTTTCCACGTTTGACCTCATAGCCCTGTTGCTCCAGCTTTTGCAGAAAATCTTCGTAGTCGTTGGGCTTTTCCATCAGAATATTGTCGATTACGCTGCATAGGCGGTCACGATTGCTTTCCTTGGGCGGATAGAGGGTGCGCTTCTGCCGCTCACGGTAGGGCTTTATTTCAATGACGGAGAGCTGATGCTCTAAACAAATCAGGTCGCTCAACCGCTGCACGGCCAGCCCGGACAATAAAAAATCCCGGAATTTCCGGGTGCTGTCCAATGCAGTGGAATTATAAACAATGTGGTTGTGAATATGCTCCCGGTCTGTGTGGGTGGCAACGATAAAAGCGTATTTGCCTTTGGTAAACCGCATTGCCAGTTCATATCCCACTTTGTTGGCTTCTTCGGCGGTGATTTCACCGGGCTTGAACGACTGTCGAATCTGATAGGCAATCACATCGCTTTTCTGCCTGCGTCCGGTAGCAAGCTCATATTGTCGCTTAGAGAGCATAAATTCTTCATCTGCGGTCAATGGGCTGCACTCATAACTGCTGACGAGTTCGCCCTGTTCTGTTTTATCCGGGTTCTGCACATAATCTGTGCGGCTTTTCAGGCAGGCCGCAACCGACTTGCCTTTGTTTTTATGCAGCGCGATTAAGCGTGTTGCAGCCATCGAACACCCCCTTTTTCCTTAAAAATGTATTGGAATTTCAGTTGAAGTCTGATACACTGATAAAAATATCTGCGAAAGGAACAGTGTCACATGAAAAAGCACGGACACTATTGTAAAGTCTGCGGCGAGTATAAAGCAAATGAAAAGTTTTCGGGCAAAGGCCATGCAGCGCATATCTGCAAAAAGTGTGCGTTCTGCACAGATGATTGAAAATAAGCTGCTTTCTCTGCCGTGGAGACTTTCAAAAGAGCAAATCAAGTGGTTGAACAATAAAGCCCACGACAAGCGGCCAGAGATTCGGGAACTGGCACAGGAACAGCTCAATATGCGGTTTCACCCGGAGCGTCTTGCGCCAGATGATGCCGATGAATTTGAAGATTTACTGCTCAATGAGGATGATGACGAAAACGAGTGGTAGTTTTTGTACAAATAAAGTTATGTAACCCGCAGCATTTGACTGCGGGCAATGTTACAGCTCGGTTAGCTTTGCAAGGATTCGCTTGCTGATTTCTACCAGCTCATCCAGTCGGGTGCGCAAGTCATCCAGATCGGCGGCGTAGACCTGACCGTTTTCATTGGCAGCTTTGGTATACTGGTTGAGATTGTTGCTGCACATTTGCAGGAGATAGGCCATGCGGCGCAGTTCCTGTAAATCCAGATGCAGACAGTAGCCATCCAGTGCCATTTTGCGCAAATAGGAACCGATGCTCAGAATGCCGCTGGATTCCATCTTGCTCCAGATACGTTCCAGTTCCTGCTTGCTGACGCGAAAATGAAGCTGCTGGTCGCGGCGGTCATTCATCGGGCATCACCATCCTTGTCCAGAAAACTTTTGAACGGCTTGACGGGTTCCACCTTGTCAGCCTTTTCTTCCAGAGCAGCCAGCACAGACGGACGAGAAGAATCCCCGTGTTCTTCTTTATCTTGTTCTGGCGCATCATGCTTCTCGTCAACATCCAACTGGGCGTTCAGCTCTGCAAGACGAGCCGATTTCTCTGCCAATTCTTCCTCCTGTGGGAACGGCTTCTCCACTTCGATTTGCGCCGCTGCCTGCTGCTGATGCAGGGTGGCCCGTT
>CALDLZ010000239.1 GCA_937915335.1 uncultured Faecalibacterium sp. | reverse complement strand
AATGCTCAGCTGGACTGCGTCGTGACCGACAAGAACGTGCGCGTGACTGCCGGCAAGAAGCTGTCCGGTACCGAGAGCTTCCCTGTCTATGTTCAGAAGGAGCATACCGTCTGAGCTGACACATTGAAATTTTCACAGGGGCGGCTCCCTCCCCGGTAGCCCCTCTTAAAGAGGGGCGGGGGCCGCTGTGCCCCCGCCCGCTCTTTGTGTATACGACCTTTTTTCTGGAAAGGAGAAAACTATGAAGATCCTGTATGCCGCTTCGGAAGCGACCCCCTTTGCCAAGTCCGGTGGTCTGGCTGACGTGGCAGGTTCCCTGCCCAAGGCTCTGGTCAAGGACGGCGTGGATGCCCGTGTCATCATGCCGCTGTACGGCGACCTGAAAATGCGTGATAAGCTGGAATACGTCACCAACTACTCGGTGCCCGTGGGCTGGCGCAGCCAGTATTGCGGGTTGTTCAAGGCCGAGGTCAACGGTGTGACCTACTACTTCCTGGACAACGAGTACTACTTCAAGCGCCGCGGCCTGTACGGCTTCTATGATGACGGCGAGCGGTTCGCCTTCTTCTCCCGTGCCGTGCTGGAGACCCTGTTCTACATCGACTTTACCCCCGATATCATCAACTGCAACGACTGGCAGACCGCTCTGGTTCCTGTCTACCTGAACCTGTACTACCGCCACCTGGATAAGTTCAACCGCATCAAGACCATCTTCACCATCCACAATATTGCTTATCAGGGCAAGTACGGCACCGATATTCTGGAGGATACCTGCGGCATCGGTCACCGTGACCAGCACATCGTGGAGTATGACGGCTGCGCCAACTTTATGAAGGGTGCCTTTGAGACCGCTGATAAGATCACCACCGTCAGCCCCACCTACGCACAGGAAATTCTGGATCCCTGGTTCAGCTACGGTCTGGATGCCCTGCTGCGGGAGAAGCAGTATAAGCTGTGCGGCATTCTGAACGGCATTGATATGGAAGCCAACAACCCCGCCACCGACCCCAGGATCCCCTTCAACTATGATGTCACCAACTTTGAAGAGGGCAAGGCAAAGTGCAAGGAGGCCCTGCAGGATAAGTTCGGTCTGGACAAAGACGGTAGCCCCGTCTTTGCCATGGTCAGCCGTATGGTCGGCATGAAGGGCTTTGACCTGGTGCAGAGCATTGCCGATGGGTTGGTGGACCGCGGCATCGAGCTGGTCATTCTGGGCAGCGGCGAGAACCAGTACGAGACCTTCTTCTCGGACCTGTGCGCCCGTCACCCGGGCCGCGTGGGCACCTACATCGGCTTCGAGCCCGCACTGTCTCAGGAGATCTATGCGGGTGCGGATGCCTTCATCATGCCCTCCAAGAGCGAACCCTGCGGCTTGGCCCAGATGGTCGCCTGCCGTTACGGCACGCCTCCCATCGTCCGTGAGACCGGCGGCCTGCGGGATTCCATCCATGACTGCACCTTGGGCGAGGGCAATGGCTTCACCTTTGCCGGTTACAGCGCCCACGAGCTGTATGATGCCTGCTGCCGTGCACAGGATCGTTACTACAACAAGGAGGATTGGAACAAGCTGATCCAGCACGATATGGAGTGCGACTTCAGCTGGGATCTGTCCGCCAAGAGCTACGAGGGTCTGTATAACGAGACCGCAAACCTCTGGTAAACCCCGGAAAGATTTTTGGGCCGTCACGCTTTCGGGCGCGGCGGCCCTTTTGTATCCAAGAGGCGAGCAGGATGCACAAAGAATTTATCACATTTTTGATATTGATGCGCTCTGTGGCGGACATAATCCATCAGAGACGTACAATTATGACGTTAGTGTGAACAAACTATGAAGCTTTGCCAAAAATCGGTGGAAAATTCATTGAAAAACTAAACGGTTTGAATTATACTATCCATATAAGCTTCTTAACCGGAGCGAAACCATTGCGAAAAAGAGGTGCGGCGGGCCGCTGGTTCGGGCCTGCGCACAGAGGGGAGATACACTGCATGAAGGGCTGGTATAAGGCGCTGGAGGACATCGTCTGGCTGACGCAGCTGGGGCTTTCCATGCTGCTGCCGCTTTTGATGTGCCTGGGCGGTGTCTGGTGGGCGACCAACCACTGGAACTGGCCCATGTGGAGCTATCTGCCCGCCATTCTGCTGGGGCTGGCCGCCGGGGCGCAGAACTTCTGGGCCTTTGCAAAGGAGCGGCTGAACCGGGCCAAAAAGGAACGGCCCCGCCGGGTGGGCTTCAATTCGCATGAATGACATGGAGGTTTGCAATGAATCTGCAAGCAGGCTCTAAAAAGGAACTGCGGCGTATCGCCTGCGGCACTGCCCTGTGCACAGCGGTGATGTGGGTGTTGTTCGCCGCGCTGCATATGGTGGGCTGGGTTCGCTTTGACAGCACGGTGGTGCTGGGCGGTCTTGTCGGCTCGCTGGTGGCCATCGGCAATTTCGCCGGCATCTGTCTGGTGGTGGAAAAGATCATCGACGAGCAGGACGAGAAGCGCCGTAAGGCAAAATTACAGCTTTCGCACAACTGCCGGATGCTGCTGCAGGCGGTCTGGGTGGTGGTGGCCATCGCAGCCCCCTGCTTCCAGCCGTTTGCCAGCGTCCTGCCCTTGTTTTTTCCGAGGATCACCATTTATTATCTGCAAATAACGGGCAAGTACAAACCCCTTGCCGCGTCGGCTCCGGCCCAGGA
The DNA here is from genome assembly GCA_937915335.1 of uncultured Faecalibacterium sp. GTDB lineage: Bacteria > Bacillota > Clostridia > Oscillospirales > Ruminococcaceae > Faecalibacterium. The sequence goes on along the minus strand of CALDLZ010000239.1, from coordinate 5,248 downwards.
CGTCTCGGTGGAAGACGAGCCGGCCGCTGCCCCCGCACAGGGCGAAGGCTCCGAGGAAAAAGGGGGTGAAACTTAACAAATGGAACTGAACGGCGCAAAGATCCTGTATACCATCCACACCAACATCCCGGTGCTGGGCGATTTCAAGATCACACAGACCCTTGTAAGTACCTGGATCGTGATGGCGCTGCTGTCGGGACTGGCCTTCTGGCTGGGGCGTGACCTGAAACTGGAAAACGTCTCCAAGCGGCAGGCCGCCGCCGAGTTCATCGTGGAACGGCTGGACCAGTTCGTCCATGACAACATGGGACATCACTTTGATCAGTACATCCCGCTGGTGGGGGCAATTTTCGCCCTGAGCATCGGGTGCAACCTGATCAGCGTGGTGGGCCTGTGGAGCCCCACCGCCGACCTCAACACCGAGGCGGCATGGGCCATCGTGGTGTTCGTGCTGATCATGTACTACAAGATCAAAACGAACGGCATCCTGGCTTACCTCAAGGGTCTGCTGGATCCCATCTTCCTCATGGCACCCATCAATGTGCTGTCGGAGGTGTCCACCCCTGTGAGCATGGCCTTCCGTCACTTCGGCAACATCCTGTCCGGTACGGTCATTTCCACCCTGCTGTATTGGGCGCTGGCAAGCCTGAGCCATGTCGTGTTCGGCTGGCTGCCGGGCTTCCTGAGTCAGATCCAGCTGTTCCAGATCGGCATCCCGGCCTTTACGGGCCTGTATTTCGACTGGTTCGGCGGCTGCATTCAGGCGTTCATTTTCTGTACCCTGACCGCTATTTTCATCAAACGTGCTGCCGGTGAAGAGTAAACCGGCATCTCCCAAAACCACCAACACATTTTAGGAGGACAAACCTATGACTGACTTTCAACTTCTGGCTCGTGGTATCGCTCTGGCAGGCTGCGGCATCGGCGCAGGTCTGGCACTGATCGCAGGTATCGGCCCCGGTATCGGCGAAGGCAACGCAGCAGCTGCTGCCTGTGAGGCCGTTGGCCGTCAGCCCGAGTGCAAGAGCGACGTTACCAGCACCCTGATCCTGGGTGTTGCACTGTCTGAGACCACCGGTATTTACGGCTTCGTTACCGGCCTGCTGCTGATCTTCCTGGCACCCGGCATGTTTATGAATTACCTGGGCTGAGCACTCCCTGAATCGAAGAAAACGAAAGAAGGGAGACGCTTATGCAACTTTATCAGGCATTGATCACCCTGGATGGCTGGACATTCCTGGCCCAGATCTGCAACCTGATGATCCAGCTGGTGATCTTCAAAAAGCTGCTGCTGAACCCGGTCAAAAAGGTGATCGCCGAGCGCAAGGCCAAGGCCGACAGCCAGATCGCGGACGCGCAGAAGCTGCGCACCGAGGCCGAGGCCATGAAGGCGGAGTATGAGCAGAACCTGCAGAATGCCCGCACCGAGGCCAACCAGATCGTCGCAAGCGCCCAGAAAACCGCTGCTGCCCGCAGTGAAGAGCTGCTGGGCGAGGCCCGTGCCCAGGCCGCTGCCCTGAAGCAGAAGGCCGAAGCCGACATTGCGCAGGAGCGCAAGAAAGCCGTGAACGACGCGAAGGACGAGATCGGCGGCATGGCAATGGAGATCGCCTCCAAGGTGGTCGAGCGTGAGATCAAGGAAGCTGACCACAAGGATCTGATCGACGAATTTATCAAAAATGTGGGTGAAGCAACATGACCGAGACAGCAAGGATGTACGGCGGCAGCCTGTATGACCTGGCAGCGGAGGAGGGGCTGGAGAGCCGCATTCTCGAGGAGCTGGACGAAGTGACCGCTCTGCTGAAGAATGACCCCCAGTACCTGCACCTGCTCAGCATCCCCAGCATCCCCAAGAAGGAGCGCTGCGGCCTGCTGGACGAAGCCCTGCACGGCCAGGTACACCCCTATGTGCTGAACTTTTTGAAGATCCTGTGCGAGAAGGGCACCCTGCGCGAGCTGTCCGGCTGCGCCCGGGCCTACCGGGTGCGCTACAATCAGGCTCACGGTATTCTGGAGGCGGTGGCGGTGACGGCCGTGCCCATGACGGCAGACCAGACCGCCCGCCTGCATGAAAAGCTGGAGACTGTGACCGGCAAGCGCATCGACCTGAAAACCAGGGTCGATGCCAGCGTGCTGGGTGGCATCCGGCTGGATATCGAGGGCACTGAGCTGGACGGCACCGTGAAGAACCGTCTGGCCAATCTCCGCAGCAGCATCGCGAATGTGACCCTGTAAGAAGAATATCCACCCGAAAATGAGTAAGAATTGAGTGGTGAATACAAGACAATGCAACTGAAACCTGAAGAAATCTCCAAGATCATCCGTGCCCAGATCAAGCACTACGAGAATGTCATCGAGCAGAGCGAGATCGGTACGGTCATCATGGTGGGCGACGGCATCGCCCGGGCCAGCGGCTTGGAAAAGTGCATGGCAGGTGAGCTGCTTCAGTTTGACAACGGCGAATACGGCATGGCCCAGAACCTGGAGGAGAATACCGTCTCCATCGTCCTGCTGGGCTCCGATGTCGGCATCAAAGAGGGCAGCATCGTCAAGCGCACCGGCAAGGTCGTGTCCGTGCCCGTGGGCGATGCCCTGATCGGCCGTGTTGTCAACGCGCTGGGCCAGCCCATCGACGGCGCGGGCCCCATTGAGACCACCGAGTTCCGGGCCATCGAGAGCCCGGCTCCCGGCATCATTGACCGCCAGCCTGTCAAGGAGCCGCTGCAGACCGGTATCAAGGCCATCGACTCCATGATCCCCATTGGCCGCGGCCAGCGTGAGCTGATCATCGGCGACCGCCAGACCGGCAAGACCACCATTGCCTCCGATACCATCATCAACCAGAAGGGCAAGGATGTCATCTGCATCTATGTCGCCATCGGCCAGAAGCGCTCTACCGTGGCAAACCTGGTGCAGAACCTGACCGAAGCCGGTGCCATGAGCTACACCATCGTTGTGTCGGCCACGGCTTCCGAGTTGTCGCCTTTGCAGTATATCGCCCCCTACTCCGGCTGTGCCATGGGCGAATACTTCATGCATCAGGGCAAGCACGTCCTGATCATCTATGATGACCTGTCCAAGCACGCTGTGGCTTACCGTGCCCTGTCCCTGCTGATCCGCCGTCCCCCGGGACGTGAGGCTTACCCCGGTGATGTTTTCTATCTGCATTCCCGTCTGCTGGAACGCGCGGCCAAGCTCTCCAACGAGCTGGGCGGCGGCAGCCTGACGGCTCTGCCCATCATCGAGACCCAGGCCGGTGACGTTTCGGCCTACATCCCCACGAACGTCATCTCTATCACCGATGGTCAGATCTTCTTGGAGACCGAGCTGTTCCACTCGGGCGTTATGCCCGCCGTCAACCCCGGCATCTCGGTGTCCCGTGTCGGCGGCAACGCTCAGATCAAGGCCATGAAGAAGGTGGCCGGCACCCTGAAGCTGATCTACTCCCAGTACCGTGAGCTGCAGTCCTTCGCCCAGTTCGGTTCCGATCTGGACGCGGATACCAAGGCCCGTCTGGCACAGGGCGAGCGCATTGTGGAAGTGCTGAAGCAGAACCGCTCGGCCCCCGTGCCTGTGGAAAAGCAGGTGGCGATCCTGTATGCCACCATCCACGATTATCTGGTCAAGGTCAAGGTGCCCGATGTGGCCGCATACGAAAAGGGCCTGTACGAATATCTCGAGAACGATGCCGCCGGTGCCGCTGTCATGGAGACCATCCGCAACACCGGCAATCTGGACAAGGATACCGAGGAAGCACTCAAGGGCGTTCTGTCCACTTATACCGAGAGCTTCGTCAAGGCGCACTGAGGGAAGGAGGCGTAACGCATGGCAGGTTCCATGAAGGACATCAAGCTGCGCATCAAAAGCGTAGAGAGTACCATGCAGATCACCAAGGCCATGGAGCTGGTGGCTTCCTCCAAAATGCGCCGTGCCAAGGAGCGGGTGGAACACAGCCGCCCCTACTTTGAAACGCTGCACGACACGCTGACCGGCATTGCGGCTGCGGACCCCCGGGCCCGCAGCCCTTACCTGCGCCGGGAAGAGATCAAACGCACCCTGCTCATCGTCATTGCGGGCGACCGCGGCCTGGCCGGTGGATACAACTCCAACGTGCTCAAGCAGGCCGATGCCCAGCAGGGCCCGGTGAAGGTGCTGCCGATCGGCAAGCGGAGCGCCGAATACTTTGCCCACCACGAGGCCGACCTGTTCACCGACGAGGTGCTGCTGGCGGCGGATATCTCGGTGGGTGAGTGCTTCGCCCTCTCCCGGAAGATCACCGAGGGCTTTTTGAAGGGGGACTACGACGCGGTGAAGATCTGCTACACCCGGTTCGATTCGATGATGACCCAGACAGCCACCACCATGGAAGTGCTGCCCCTGTCCATCGAGCCTACCGAGGAGCAGAAGGCCGCTGCCCGCCGCAGTCAGATCCTGTACAAGCCCAGCAGCGAGGAAGTGTTCCGCGCCATTATCCCCGAGTATGTGGCCGGCATCGTCTATGGTGCCGTGTGCGAGAGCGTGGCCAGTGAGCTGGCCGCCCGCCGCACCGCCATGGATGCCGCCACCAAGAACGCGGGCGAAATGATCGACCATCTGAATCTGTATTACAACCGCGCCCGTCAGGCTGCCATCACGCAGGAGATCACCGAGATCGTGGCAGGCGCAGAGATTTAACGAAACCTCTCAGTCCGCGCTCTGGCGCGGCCAGCTCCCCTAGTAGGGGAGCTGAATAAAAGTAAAGGAGAATAGCCTATGTCCGAAAAACACATCGGCAAGGTGATCCAGGTCATCGGCCCGGTGCTGGACATCCAGTTCAAGGATGGAGAGCTGCCGGATCTGCTCAACGCCATTGAGATCGACAACCATGGCCAGAAGCTGGTGGTGGAGGTCGCGCAGCTGACCGGCGACAATGTGGCCCGTTGCATTGCCATGAGCAGCACCGATGGCCTGGTGCGCGGCACCGATGCCGTGGACACCGGCGAGCCTATCAAGGTGCCCGTCGGCGACCAGTGCCTGGGCCGCGTGTTCAACCTGCTGGGTGAGCCGGTGGACAATAAGCCCGCTCCCACCCCGGAGGCTTACTGGCCCATCCACCGCCTTGCTCCCAGCTATGAAGAGCAGCAGTCCACCACTGAGATTCTGGAGACCGGCATCAAGGTCGTTGATCTGATCTGCCCCTACGCCAAGGGCGGCAAGATCGGCCTGTTCGGCGGTGCCGGTGTCGGCAAGACCGTCCTGATCCAGGAGC
>CALDLZ010000238.1 GCA_937915335.1 uncultured Faecalibacterium sp. | reverse complement strand
CTCGAGGAGACCGAGGCCGAACTGGGCGATGCCGCGTTGGATGATCTGCTGACCCCCTACCTGCATCAGCAGCTGGTGGACGAGATTGAGCTGCTGGACGGCGCTGCCGAGGAGTTTGACCTCGACAAGGTGCTGAAAGGCGAGCTGAGCCCCGTGTTCTTCGGCTCCGCCCTGACCAACTTTGGTGTGGAACCCTTCCTGGAAAACTTCCTGCGGCTCACCCCCACCCCGCTGGCCCGTGTGGACAGCCTGACCGGTGAAGCCGTTGACCCCTGCCGTGACGAGTTCTCGGCCTTCATCTTCAAGATCCAGGCCAACATGAATAAGGCCCACCGTGACCGTATCGCATTTATGCGCATCTGCTCCGGCAAGTTCGAGCGCGGCATGGAAGCCTACCATGTGCAGGAGGGCAAGAACATCAAGCTTGCCACCGGCACCCAGCTGATGGCGCAGGACCGCGCCATCGTGGACGAGGCCTATGCAGGCGATATCATCGGCCTGTTCGACCCGGGCATCTTCTCCATTGGTGATACCCTGTGCACCGGTAAGAAGAAGGTGCAGTTTGCGGGCATTCCCACCTTCTCCCCCGAGCACTTTGCCCGCATTGAGCAGAAGGACACCATGAAGCGCAAGCAGTTCGTGAAAGGTATGGAGCAGATCGCCCAGGAGGGTGCCATCCAGATCTTCCGCGAGGTTGGCGGCGGCATGGAAGAAGTTGTTGTCGGTGTTGTCGGTGTGCTGCAGCTGGAAGTGCTGGAATATCGCCTGAACACCGAGTACAACGTCGAGATCCGGATGCAGCAGCTGCCCTTTGAACAGCTGCGCTGGGTGCAGAATGACCCGGACACCTATAATCTGCGGGATCTCGACCTGACCAGCGATACCAAGGCTGTGGAGGATATGAAAGGCAACCGTCTGCTGCTGTTCACCTCTGATTGGGCTGTCCGCTGGGCCGAGACCCACAACGACGAGCTGAAGCTGAGCGAGTTCGGCAACATCTGATCTGTGAAAAAGAGAGCTGCTGTGCGGGGCAACCCCCTGCATTGCAGTTTTTCTTTTTTATACGAAACACAAAAACACAACAAAAATGCCAGCGCCTGTATGAAGGGTTCCCAATGCGGGGAACACTGCTGGCATGGAGGGAAACGTATATGAAAAATTTGAACATTGGCCGCAGCGGCATCGAAGTGCCTTTCCTGGGCATGGGCACCTGGGCCATTGGCGGCGGCAGCTGGTGGGGCGACAATGATGATGCCCTTTCGGTCAAGGCCATCCGGACCGCCGTGGAGCAGGGCATTCGCTGGATCGACACCGCCCCTATTTACGGCCTGTATCACAGTGAAACTGTGGTGGGTGAGGCCCTGAAGCACATCGACCGGGACAAGGTGGTGCTTTCCACCAAGTGCGGTCTGGAATGGCGGCATGAAACGCCGGTGATCCACAAGGTCGTGGACGGCACCACTGTCTACCGTGACCTCTCGGCGCGGAGCATCATCGAGGATGTGGAGGACAGCCTGCGCCGTCTGGGTACCGACCATCTGGATGTGCTGTACACCCACTGGCAGAGCCCGGACTTCAACCTCTATCCGTTGGAAGAGACTGTGGAAGCCATGATGAAGCTGAAGGAGCAGGGCAAGATCCGTGCCATCGGTGCCTCCAACGTGACGGCGGATATCATCCGGGGCTACTGTAAGTACGGCCAGCTGGATGTCATTCAGGAAAAGTACAGCCTGCTGACCCGCCGCGTTGAAAAGCAGCTCCTGCCCACCTGCAAGGAGCTGGGTGTTTCGGTACAGGCCTACTCCCCGCTGGAACAGGGCCTGCTGACTGGCAAGGTCACCATGGATACCACCTACCCCGAGGGCAGTACCCGGAACGCAAACCCCTGCTTCCAGCCTGCCCGCCGCGCCCAGGCGCTGGCCCTGCTGGCCAAGTGGGGCGACCTGACCGAGAAATATGACTGCACCCTGGCTCAGCTGGTCATTGCCATGACGGCCCGGATGATCCCCGGCCTGCATGTGCTGTGCGGTGCCCGCACCCCGGCGCAGGTGCTGGACAATGCCGGTGCGTTGAATATCAAGCTGGACGGTGCGGATGCCGTCCGGATGAAGTGGGACGTGGACGCGATCTCTTAAACGCGAACCGGGCAGATGCCGTAAAAAGCATCTGCCCGGTTCTTTTTATCAAGTTTTGCGGATTGCCGATACCGTTTTTTCCACCGAAAGGCTATACTAAGGTGGAAAACGGAGGAGAGAAACGATGAAGTACGGGATCATTGATGTAGGCGGCGGCCTGCGGGGCATTTACGGTGCCGGTGTGCTGGATCGCTGTCTGGAAGAGCGGGTCCACTTCGACTGCTGTATCGGCGTGTCGGCGGGCAGTGCCAATATGTGCTCCTATATCGCGGGTCAGCATGGCCGGAACAAGCCCTTTTATGATGAATACTGCTTCCGCAAGGAGTACATGAGCATCAAGAATCTCATCGAAAAGCACTCCTATCTGGATCTTGGGTATGTCTACGGTACCTTGAGCAACCGGGGCGGCGAAAACCCGCTGGACTACCCTGCCATGATGGCTGACCCGGCGGAACTGCTGGTGGTAACCACGGATGCCCGCACCGGCAAAGCCCGGTATTTCACCAAAGCGGAGATGAAACAGGATGACTACACCCCGCTTATGGCATCCTGCTGTATCCCGGTGGTGGATCAGCCCATCTTTATAGAAGGCGTTCCTTATTATGACGGCGGGCTGGCCGACCCGGTGCCGCTGGAAAAAGCATTGGAGCTGGGCTGTGACCGAGTGGCGGTCATCCTGACAAAGCCTGTGACCACTGAGCGGAACAATAAGCGGGGTGAAAAGCTTTTCCGTCTCATCCGCCGCCAAAGGGCTGGCCCAACGTGCACGGCGGTATAATGATGCCGTCACCAAGGCACTTGCCATGGAGCGGGAGGGCAGAGCCTGCGTCATTGCCCCGGACAGCACCGAGGGCATGTCCACCCTGACCAAAGACAAAGAAAGCCTGGAAAAGATGTACGAGAAGGGACGCAGGGATGCGGAAAAGCTTCTTCAGTGGTACTGATAGAGACGAAAAGGGACGATGCTTTTGCGGCATCGTCCCTTTTCGTTTACTTCTGCTCCTTCAGCTGACAGAGGAAGACATCGGCTTCGATGGCCTCCGGGGTGAAGGAATTGTTCTTCCACCAGCTGACCAGCGCGGTGGTGATGGTCAGGCCGGTAGAGACCAGCTGTTCCAGCTCTGCCGATTCAATGGGCAGAACACGGTGGCCGGTGGCGCTGAGTACCTGATTGGTCAGGGCCAGCGCCAGCGCCGCGGTGCGGGCCAGTGTAGCGGGAGAGATCTTGCATTTTTTCATGGGAACTCCTTTCTTATTATAGAATAGTACGGTCGAGTCCCGCCCGGTGGAGCAGGGCGGGATAATTCCTGTCGGTGCGGCTCAGGTCCACAGGGCCGGAGATGCCGGGCACACGGCCCTTGTTGGTGTACTGCCACAGTCCGTGCTTCCGGGCGGGGCGCTTGCCCCGGTAATCGGCCAGCCAGAGGTCGAAGGGGGCCAGCGTGTCCAGATTCAGGGCGGTCTCCGCAAAGCTGGAATAGGTGTACACCATGGCATACAAGCCCCAGGCTTCCAGCTGGTTTGCCGCCCCGGCGATAAGTGTGGAGAGGGCATCCGGTGTCATGGCCCGCAGACGGGCATCTTCCACATCGATGGCCACGGGCAGCTGGAAACGCCTGCCTTTGAGTGCATCGTGCAGGAGAGCGAGCTCGACATTTCTCTGTGCAGCGGTGACGGCACAGCTGTAATAGTAGGCCCCTGCCGGGATGCCCAGCCGGGTACAGGCGGCGTGGTTTGCCTCAAACATGGGGTCGAGATAGGGCGTTCCGTTTTTACTGCCCAGTGCCCGCAGCATCACGCCGTCCACTCTGCCGCTGACCTTCACGGTATCCCAGTCTATGCGGCCCTGCCAGCGGGAGACATCCAGGATCGTGAACATCAGGTGGCCTCCAGCAGGGTTTTGAGGGCAGTGAGCGTGACCGTGTCCACCACCAGACTGCCATCACCGCGGATGGACAGCACTCGGAGCAGGGCCCCGGCCTGCGGGGCTGTCGGGGCGGGCAGAGCCCCTACATCCTGAGCATCCAGCACCACCGCGCCGCCCTTGCCGTTGACGCTGAGAACGGTGCCGTCCTCGGGTGCGAAGGCTTCGGCGCGCAGGGCAGCGCTCTCGGCCCGGGAAGCAGCGGTAGCGGAACGGCTGCCGTTCAGTGCGGCACGCTCGGCAGCGGCGGCAGCAGCCTGCGCCTGCTGCCCTGCATTGGCTTCGCTCGTGGCACTGTTCTGGGCCGCCTGCACTGCAGCGTTGGCCTGCTCTGTCACCTGTGCGATGAACTGCTCGTACACCGAGGGGCTGGGCTCCTCCTCGGTGCCATCGGTGGGCAGGATGCCGTAGACATCGTACCGGCCCGGGCGGGTATAGGCAGCGTAGCCGCCGCCGTCCGCTGCGGCCAGCATCCACTGTCCGGTGGGCCAGCCTGTAAAGCCGCGACCCACGGGGACGCTGTGCGCGGCATCCAGCACGATGGGGGTGGCAAAGGTGCCGTCGCTGTGGCGGATGTGCAGGGTGACGGTGCATCCGGCCCATTCCACAGGCAGCTGGAACACCAGCCTGTCCACGCCCTCGGCGTTCTGGGCACCCAGATGCAGCCGGGCGGGCTGGGCAGTGAATTCGGTGCCGCCCAGCGTGAGGGAAGTGATCTTGATCTGCATAAAAAACCTTCCTTTCTGTTGTTCTGGCTCCATTGTAGCGGGCTCTGGACCGGTGCGGAAGCGCGGTCTTTTTTTATGGAGTTTTTGACGGTTCGGCATTTTGCTGGAAGCCGTTTTTTGACAGAAACCGCGGAGAAATTCCCCCTTATTTTTGGGTAAAAAACGGCAAAGAATTTGTGCCGGAAAATGTCGTGCAAAGCCAGTTTGAAGCGCCTGAATGTGCAAAAAATCACGGCGATTTCTCCCCTGAAAACGATTTTGAAATGTTAAAAAATTATGAACGGATACGACCAATTTTTTGGAGAAAATTCAGAAGGAAACGCCCGAAATAACTCTGAATCAGGGAAAACAATGTACAGAATGCACAAAAAACTACGTTAAGCAATTGTCAAAGAGAAAGCCCCGGATTTGACAAACGGGCTCTTGTCTGCTAAAATAGTGCCCGCTTAACGATCCATACGACGTTACAGCGTATAAATTTTATTTCTCAGGAAGTAAAAAGCCGTCCTGTACGGCCCTTTGCACAGGGGGCGGCTCTGTGCGTTTTTGCGGGCGGAGGGAGAATCCGCCGCATTCCCAAACGATGAAAAGAGAGGAGTTGTCTCGTATCGCTTCCGTCAAATTTCAAAAAGCATTGTCTGACCGCGCTCGTGCGGTCACACCCCGTGTGCTGGCGTTCTGCGTCATGGCTGTGAGCCTTGTATTCACTCTGGCCGTGACCGCCGCGAATCTGCGGCTGACCTACGTCACCGACTCCGATGGCGCGCGTCAGCTGGTGGTCAGCAGTGAAACTGACCCTGCCCGCGTAATGAGCCTGTCCGGTATTGAGGCCGGGGAAGGCGACCATGTTTACTACACCGCCTTCAGCGGCAGCCTGGCTACCCTGAACATTGAGCGGGCCTTCACTGTGAATATTCAGGCCGACGGCCAGGAGTACCCGGTGAAGATGGCCTTTGGCACGGTTGCCGATGCGCTGGAGCGCGCCGGCATCACCCTGGATGAGGATGACTACACCGAACCTGCCTTGGATCAACTGGTCACTGTGGGCAGCGAGATCGTGGTGCACCGGGTGGACTACCAGGACAAGGTAGAGACCCAGGCCATCCCCTATGATACCCAGTACGTTTACACCAGCCTGTACTTCCGCAACACTGGCCGGGCCACGACCCTGCAGCACGGTGCGGAGGGTCAGCAGACTGTCACCACCCGCGAAAAGTATGTGGACGGCGAACTGGAGAACAGTGTGGTGGTGGATGTGACCACCACCGTGGAACCCACCGACCACGTCATCAAGACCTATGGTGCCGGTGCGCCTGTCTCGCCTCTGACCGGGCCGGACGGCACCACCAATGCCCCCGCTTCTTACAGCAGGGTGCTCACCGGTAAGGCCACCGGTTATTATTCCCGCACGGGCAAGGGCTCGTCGGGCTTGGGGTTGGGCTATGGCACCGTTGCCGTTGACCCCAGCGTTATCCCCTACGGCACGCTGCTGTACATCACTTCCACAGACGGCAGCTTTGTTTACGGTTATGCCGTCGCCACTGACACCGGCATCGCGGTGCAGAACGGCGAGATCCTGGTGGACCTGTTTTATGAGACCTACGCCGAGTCGGTCATCAACGGGGCCATTCAGGTCAATGTTTATGTTGTAGGCTGATACCGCATAGCACACGGAAAAGAGATCCGCTTTGTTTTCTTTGCATTTTGCAGAGGAAATGGAGCGGATTTTTCTTTTTTATCTTGTATTCTGTAAGGTTTGACTATATTTTTTGTGCATTTTTGGAGAAGTTGACTACAATGGAAAAATATTGACGAAAAGATTATAGTAGATTTTGACGGAAAGCCCTTGAAAAATCGGACAAAATTCTTTAATATAAGAGAGTAAAAAGGTATGGGCTTATTGCGGCCTGTACGGGGAGGAGCTGTTTATGAAACCGACGGAAGAAAAGATCCAGAAAGATCCATCGGATCTGCCGATTTATCTGTTCAAGCAGGGCAACAACTGCGAAGCATACCGTTACTTCGGTGCACATATCGAGACGCGCGCCGGGGAGCCCGGCGTTGTGTTCCGTGTCTGGGCACCCCATGCCACCGCCGTGAGTGTGGTGGGCGATTTCAACAGCTGGAAGCCGGGCAGCCATCCGATGCGCAAGGTGGATGGGGATTCTGTCTGGGAGCTGTTCATTCCCGGCGTAAAGGAATACGACGTTTACAAATACTGCGTGACGACCCGGGATGGCGACCTGCTGTACAAGGCCGACCCCTATGCGTTCCATGCTGAGACCCGGCCTTCCAACGGCAGCAAGGTCTATGATATCAACGGCTTTGCCTGGCACGATGATGCCTGGCAGGCCGCCCAGAAAAAGGCGGACGTGATCAACGGCCCGATGAATATCTATGAGATGCACGCGGGCAGCTGGAAGCTCAAGAGCGAGAAGGTCCCCTATAATTATTCCGAGCTGGCCGACGAGCTGATCCCCTACATCAAGGAGATGGGCTATACCCATGTCGAGCTGCTGCCCGTCATGGAGTACCCCTTTGATGGCAGCTGGGGCTATCAGGTCACGGGCTATTTTGCCCCCACCAGCCGCTACGGCACCCCCAAGGACTTTATGGCCTTTGTGGATAAGCTGCACGAGGCAGGCATCGGTGTCATCATGGACTGGGTGCCCGCCCACTTCCCGAAGGATGCCTTCGGCCTGTACAGATTTGATGGCGAGGCCTGCTACGAGGATCCTAACCCCAAGCGCGGCGAGCACAAGGAGTGGGGCACCATGGTGTTCGACTACGGCCGCAACGAGGTGCAGAGCTTCCTGATCTCCAGTGCCCTGTACTGGATCGAGCAGTATCACATTGACGGTCTGCGCGTGGATGCCGTGGCCTCCATGCTGTATCTGGATTACAACCGCAAGCAGGGCGAATGGGAGCCCAACAAGAACGGCGGCAAGGAGAATCTGGAAGCGGTCGCGTTCCTGCGCAAGCTGAACGATACCGTGCTGGGCCGCCACCCCCACAAGTACATGATCGCGGAGGAATCCACCGCATGGCCCATGGTCACCAAGCCAGCCAGCGACGGCGGTCTGGGCTTCAACTTCAAGTGGAACATGGGCTGGATGAATGACATGCTCAGCTACATGAAGACCG
>CALDLZ010000237.1 GCA_937915335.1 uncultured Faecalibacterium sp. | reverse complement strand
TGAAACTTTTTTGGAAGAACTATCGGCAATCTGACAAAATGGTGCGTAGCAGCACAAAATAATTGGTTGACCTCGTCCGTGACATATGGAAAAAACGCCTCAGCTATGATATACTAACAATATATTGTTGCTGAGGCTCTTTTTGTACAACGAAAGGAGCAGGGAAGATGAGCGAGAAAAGACGCGATAAAAAGAAGCGGATTCTTCGCAACGGAGAGAGCCAACGCAAAGATGGACGGTATGCGTACAAGTATTACGACAACGCTGGAAATGTACAGTTCGTGTACAGTTGGAAGTTGGAAAAAGGTGATAGACTTCCGGCTGGAAAGCGGGATGATCTTGCGCTCCGGGAAAAGGAGCGGGAAATCAAGCAGAAGCTAGAAGCAGAACTGATTCCGCGTGGTGGTGAGGTAACAGTTTTAGAGCTTGTTAAAAAGTACATCTCGCTAAAAACAGGTGTACGGCAGAACACAAAGACAAACTATAACTTTGTACTCAACATCATTAAAAAAGAAGAATTTGGAAAACGCCAGATTAACAGTGTGCGTCTTTCCGATGCTAAACTGTGGCTGATTAAGCTGCAAAGCGATGGCAGAGGGTATAGCACGATTCACACTGTCAGAGGTGTTGTCCGTCCGGCATTCCAGATGGCAGTCGATGATGATTGGTTACACAAAAATCCATTTGAATTTCAGCTTGCCACAGTTGTTGTAAACGACAGCGTGACAAGGGAGGCAATTACACGCAAACAGGAGAGGGCTTTTCTGAATTATATTCGGGACAGCGGGTGTTATAAAAAGTATTATGACGCTATCTATATCCTGTTCAAGACGGGCCTGCGGATTTCGGAGTTCGTGGGGCTGACGCTGGCCGATATTGATTTGGAACATCGTAAAATCAATGTGGACCACCAGCTGCAACGGACAATGGATATGCGGTATGTGATAGAGGAACCCAAGACCAGCTGTGGTAAGCGGGTGATTCCTATGACGGATGATGTGTATATGTGCTTCCGGCGCATTATTGAAAATCGGCCTCGTCCCAAGAATGAGCCGATGGTTGACGGTAAATGCGGTTTTCTTTTTCTTGACCAGAACGGGAACCCAACCGTTGCAATGCACTGGGAACACTACTTCAACCACATCTGTACGAGCTACAACAAGCTCTATCGGGAACAGTTGCCTAACATCACGCCTCATGTTTGCAGACACACGTTTTGTTCCAACATGGCCAAAAGCGGTATGAATCCCAAAACCCTGCAATATCTGATGGGACACTCTGACATTGGCGTCACCCTGAATACTTACACTCATGTGCAGTACGATGACGTGGAAACAGAGATGAAACGGGTGGTAAATGCCGAGTAGTAAATTGCATTTTGAGCCTGAATTTACTACCATTTTTACTACTGTTGCGAGAAAAGATATGCGATTTTATACTACTTTATGCCATGAAAATGGTAGTAAATAGACGATGGTTGAGTTTCTTTGGGCGTTGGCGAATGCCGAAAAACCTAGGAATCAAGCCACTTTTCGGGAGATTTTGAGGGATGAAAAAAGTCTTGTTTATTTGCCACGGCAATATCTGCCGCAGCCCGATGGCCGAGTTTGTGATGAAGGATCTGGTGGCCAAAGCCGGGCTTTCTGATAAGTTCGAAATTGCATCGGCCGCTACCAGCACCGAGGAAATCGGCAACCCAGTCTATCCGCCTGCCCGGCGGAAGCTGGCCGAACACGGCATCTCCTGCGAGGGCAAAACGGCCCGGCAGATGACCCGGAGGGATTACGAAACCTACGATTATCTGATTGCCATGGATCACAACAACCTGCGCAATATGGCACGGTTTGTGGGCAATGACCCGGAACACAAAGTGTCTCTGCTAATGGACCATACCCGTCGCCCCGGCGATGTGGCTGACCCGTGGTATACCGGTGATTTTGAGGCAACATGGCAGGATGTGCTGGAAGGCTGCACAGTACTGCTGGAAGAACTGAGTTGACAGGAGAACCCCATGACAGAACGCTATTGTGAAGGTGAACGGTTTGCTGACCTGTCGTTCACGGAAGAGACTTTTGAGGACTGCGATTTTACCGACTGCCTGTTTGTGGACTGCTCATTTGCCAAGTGCGAATTGGATCATACCACGCTGACTGAGTGCAAGTTTGTGCGGTGTGAAATCGCGGGTTTGCGCAGCACGCATT
>CALDLZ010000236.1 GCA_937915335.1 uncultured Faecalibacterium sp. | reverse complement strand
CCCGCAGACAGAGATCACTATATCCGCCAAACGGTTAGAGCATGATATTCAGATTACTTTTGAAAATCGCGGAAAAACAATTCCACAGGAACAGCTTAACAGTATATTTGAAAAATTCAATCGCTTGGATGATGCTCGGCTTTCTAATACAGGTGGTGCGGGACTTGGTCTTTCTATTGCGGAAGAAATTATACATTTACATGGTGGAAAGATTACTGCATCCAGTCAAAACGAAACCATAGACTTTGTGATTACATTACCCCTTTCCGCTTAGGAAAATAAGAATGTGATCTTAGGAATTACTTAGGAATTTAAGCGTGTGATTTTTGAGATTGAAAAGCCTTTGTTCGGTACAATGATTATCGAACAAGGGCTTTTTATTGTTCAGCCGAAGCAAAAGAAAGGAGTGTAAGCATGGAACTGAAAATAGAGCATTTAAGCAAGCAGTTCAAAGACAAAACAGCAGTAAATGATGTCAATCTGACATTGACTCCCGGCATTTGGGGACTTTTGGGAGCGAATGGTGCAGGGAAAACCACGCTCATGCGCATGATTGCTGATATTATGACACCAACCAACGGAGCGGTTTACTATGACGGAAAAGACATTCGAGAGTTAGGTGAAGTCTACCGAAGCAAGTTTGGCTTTCTGCCGCAGGATTTTGGGTATCACCGGGATTTTACGGTCAAAGATTATTTGGAGTATATGGCTGCGCTGAAAGATATTCCCACAATGGCAACTACCAAAAAGATCAATCATTTGTTGGACATTCTTTCACTCTCCGATGTGAAAAAGAAAAAAATCTCCAATCTGTCAGGCGGCATGAAGCGTCGTGTTGGTATTGCGCAGGCTATGTTGAACGACCCGGAGATACTTGTCATGGACGAACCGACAGCAGGACTCGATCCCGGAGAGCGCGTGCGTCTGCGAAATTTCATTTCCGAGTTTTCGCATGATCGAATCGTGTTGATTTCCACCCATATCGTATCTGACATAGAATATATTTCTACGCGCAACGCAATTATGAAAGCCGGAGAAATTGTTGATGTCGGAACTACCGCAGAACTTGTCAAGCAGATTGAGGGCAAGGTTTGGAATTGCACAATTCCGGCCTCAAAGCTGCCGGAATGTGAAATGCGGCTGCGCATTATCAATCAGCGAGGCGAAGATCACAATCAGGTTTCTATTCGTTATCTGTCCGAACATTCGGAAATTGATGGGTCTGTTACAACGGAGCCACGATTGGAAGATCTGTATCTGTGGTTGTTCCCGCAGACAGACTTGGAAAAGGAGGACAGATAATATGCGGCTCTTTAGACTTGAACTAAAACGTATTTTGAAGTCACGGCGCACCCTGATTTTACTTGCAATCGCACTTTTGCTTTCCGTAGCCATGGCATACCTGCCTATTTCATTTGAGGGCATTAACCGTCCAAATGAAGATGGTACGGTTACAGAATTAGACGGATTGGCAGCTATCAAGTACAAACAAGATTTATATAAAACATCCGCTGGTGAAGTAACCCCGGATAGGATCAAATCGGCTTTGGAAACTTATCAAAGCTGCGTTCGAGAATATGGGCCAGTCGAGGAAGATGGCTTCCCTCTGGCTGTAAATATTGAAAAAATCGTCCCGATCCGTCCCTTGCTGAAAGGTCTGTCCGAAGCGTTTGCTGATCCATTAACAGGCATTGGTGCTGATTTAATGGATATTGACCCCAATGACATTGACGGAGCCTATTATGAAAAGTGCGCAGAACATTTACAGGATGTCATGCGGAATGAGCAAAGAGAAAACAAAACCGCACAGCAGAAAGCTCTTGAAAAATATTCAGAACTTGATACGCCATTTTATCTTCATTCTGGAATTTCTAAAGATGCATTTGATTATATTGAGTTTTATATTTTGTTCCTTGCTATTTTGTGCGTGGCAATCGCAGCACCTACTTTTGCTGGAGAATATCAAACGGGCGGTGACAGTATCCTGCGAACTACCAAATACGGGCGTAAACAATTAGCAATTACCAAAATTCTGGCGGCATTTACACTTTTCGTTGTTACTTTTCTTGTCGGGATCACGGTACACATTCTGATTTTAGATGCAGCGTTCGGGACGGATTGCTTAAGAACATCGTTTCAGATGCTATACTCTATCATTAACCTGCCAAACATCAATCTGGGGCAGTTGCAGATAATTCTCGCAGCAGCGGGCTTACTTTCTGTATTAGCAACGGTTAGTTGTACATTGT
>CALDLZ010000235.1 GCA_937915335.1 uncultured Faecalibacterium sp. | reverse complement strand
TCTTTGGCAAGAAGAGCGCCGTGCTGGGCCTTGTTTTGATCGTGGTCATCGTGCTGCTGGCCATTTTTGGCCCGGGCATGAACGCCTATACCTACTCCGGCCAGGATCTGAGCCAGAAGAACTTTGCCCCCCGTGTGCCGGGCATTGAAAACTTCGGTATTCTGGATGGCAGCGAGAAAATAAGCACCACCACCGGTTCCAAGACCGTCAACGCATACGTTGAAAAAGGCAAGGAGGATGTTTACTACTGGTTCGGCAGTGACCTGTACGGACGCGACATCTGGACCCGTACCTGGGAGGGTGCCCGTGTCTCACTCATCATTGCCGTGGCCGCCGCCGTCATTGATATGGTCATTGGTATGAGCTATGGCCTGATATCGGGCTATTTCGGCGGCAAGGTGGATATGGTGATGCAGCGCTTTTTGGAGGTGGCCAACGGCATTCCCCGTCTGGTCATCGTCACCCTGCTGCTGCTTGTGCTGCAGCCCGGTATGGTCACCATCATCTTTGCTCTGATGCTGACCGAGTGGGTGGGCATGAGCCGCATTGCCCGCGCCGAGATGCTCAAGCTGAAGGATCAGGAGTTTGTCCTGGCCTCCCGCACCCTGGGTGCAGGCAGCTTCTTTATCATCTTCAAGGAAGTGCTGCCCAACATCATTGGCCCCATCATCACCCAGGTCATGTTCAGCATTCCCACCGCCATTTTTACCGAAGCATTCCTGTCCTTCGTGGGTCTGGGCATCCCGGTGCCCCAGTGCTCGCTGGGCTCCCTGATCAGTGAGCTGTACAACAGTTTCACCACCCACCCCTACCAGATCGTCCCGCCCATCGTGGTGATGAGCTTGCTGATGCTCAGCTTCAATCTGGTGGCCGATGGTCTGCGCGAGGCCCTGGATCCCAAGATGAAGAGTATGTAAGGAGGAACACCCCATGCCTGAGAACAAAAAAGAACAGGTCTTGTCGGTGCGAGACCTTGATATCACCTTTAAGACCACTGCGGGCCCGGTTCACGCCATCCGCGGCGTGAACATCGACCTGTACAAGGGCGAGACCGTCGCCCTTGTGGGCGAATCCGGCTCCGGTAAGTCCGTGACCATGAAAGCCGCCATGGGCATTCTGGCCAAGAACGCCACTGTGAACAGCGGCACCATCCAGTTCAGCTACCACCATGCGGATGGCTCCCCCGAGACCGTAGACCTGCTGCAGAAGGATAAAAAGTGGATCCGCCGCCACATCAACGGCAAGCGCATTGCCATGGTGTTCCAGGATCCCATGACCAGTCTGGATCCAACCATGACCATCGGCAAGCAGATCATGGAGGGAATGCTCTGGCACTTCAAGATGCCCAAGGCCGAGGCCTATAAAAAGGCGCTGGAACTGCTGGAGGAGGTCGGCATCACCGACGCCGAAAAGCGGATGAAGAACTATCCCCATCAGTTGTCCGGCGGCATGCGCCAGCGTGTGGTCATTGCCATCGCCCTGTCCTGTGACCCCGACCTGCTCATCTGCGACGAGCCCACCACCGCGCTGGATGTGACCATTCAGGCCAAAATTCTGGAACTGATTCGCCGCATCCAGAAGGAGCGCGGCATCTCGGTCATCTATATCACCCACGATTTGGGCGTTGTGGCGAAGGTCGCCGATTATGTGGATGTCATGTATGCCGGTAAGATCGTGGAGACCGGCACCATCGATGAGATCTTTTATGACCCCAAGCACCCCTATACTTGGGGCCTGCTGTCGGCTATGCCCGATCTGGATACTGCCGATGACCGCCTGTATACCATCCCGGGATCCCCGCCGAATCTGCTGCATGAGAAGCCGGGTGATGCCTTTGCACCCCGCAACCGCTTTGCCCTGCATATCGATGACGAGGTGGACCCGCCGATGTTCAAGATCAGCGAGACCCATTACGCCGCCACCTGGCTGCTGGACCCCCGTGCTCCCAAGGTGGAAATGCCGCCGGAGCTGGCCCAGCGCATTGCCCGCATGAAGGCGGACGCGAAAAAGATCGAGGAGGCGGAATAAATGGCTGCACAGAGCGCAACCCCTCTTCTGAAAGTCGAGGGCCTGAAACAGTATTTCAAGGTGAACAAGAATTTCACCGTTAAGGCCGTGGATGACGTGAGTTTTGAGATCTACCCCGGCGAGACCTACGGTCTGGTGGGCGAATCCGGCTCCGGCAAGTCCACCATCGGCCGCAGCATCATCCGGCTGTATGACCCCACCGCTGGTAAAATCACCTTTGATGGGCAGGACATCAGCGGACACCTGAGTCACGCCCAGAACAACACCCTGCGCACCCAGATGCAGATGATCTTCCAGGACCCTATGGCCAGCCTGAATCCCCGCAAAAAGGTGGAGGA
>CALDLZ010000234.1 GCA_937915335.1 uncultured Faecalibacterium sp. | reverse complement strand
GCCGCAGCTTGCGGATATACTCCGTGGGCGTCAACCCCAGATAGTCCCGGAACAGACGGTAGGAATACCACGGTGAAAACAGGGAAACCTTTGCCAGATCCGACAGTGTGATCTCCATGGTCTTGTTCTGCTCGATATAGTCCTGCATCCGCTGGACTGCCAGAGTTTGTTCCCGCATTTGCCTCAGCCTCCTTCATGAAATCATTATACTGTATCAACGGAATGTTCTCTCGACTTTCTTTGCCTTTTCAACGCAAAAAACAGGCGGAAGCCATTCCGGCTCCCGCCCGACGAAAGATCAGATTGATTTCCGCAGATATTCCGCCGTGATGGTCTGGGCCTTATCTGCCATTTCCTTTGGCGTTCCGGTAAAGACGATCTCGCCGCCGGCTGTGCCGCCGTCGGGGCCAACATCGATGATCCAGTCCGCCTGCTTCATCACATCCAGATTGTGCTCGATGACGATAACGGTATTGCCCCGCTCCACCAGAGAGTCCAATAGCTCCATAATCCTGCACACGTCGGCGGCGTGCAAACCGGTGGTTGGCTCGTCCAGCACATAGATGTTTCCCTTCTTGTCCAGATCCTTGGCCAGCTTCACCCGCTGACGCTCCCCACCGGAGAGGGTGGAAAGGGGCTGCCCCAGGGACAGGTAGGGCAAGCCAACCTCCAGCATGGCCCCCAGCGCCTTTCGCAGCTTCCGGTTATCCTTGAAGAATTCATAAGCGTCCGCAGCGGACATATCCAGAATTTCCACAATGCTTTTGCCCTTGTACCGGTAGGACAGGGCTTCGCTGCTGTACCGCTTCCCCTCGCAGGCTTCGCAGACGGTGGTCACTGGATCCATGAACACCAGCTCCGTGACGAGCTGCCCCCGGCCGCCGCAGACCGGGCAGCCGCCTTTGCTGTTGAAGGAAAAGAGGGAGCCATCCACGCCGTTTTCCGCCGCTATCACCTTGCGAATCTCGTCAAAGAAGCCCAGGAAGGTGGCCGGAGTGGAGCGGCCGGTGGCGGTCACCGGGGACTGATCCACCAGCACCACCCGTTCTGCGTACTGTTTGGCGAACACGTCCCGGATGAGGGAGCTTTTTCCGGAGCCTGCCACGCCGGTGACCACGGTGAGTACATTCAGCGGGATGTCTACCGACACATTTTTCAGATTGTGGATGCAGGCGTTCCGCACGGGAAGAAAGGCTTTCGGCGTCCGGGGCCGGTCTTTCAGCGGAATGACCTGCTTCATGGCCTCGCCGGTTTTGGTGCCGGAGAGCAGCAGGGCCTCGTAGCTTCCCTGAAACAAAATCTCACCGCCGTTTTTGCCCGCCAGTGGGCCCACGTCAATGACCTCATCGGCAATGGAGATCACATCCCGGTCGTGCTCCACTACCAGCACGGTATTGCCCTTGTCCCGCAGGCTCTGCAAAAGCCGGGTCATGCGGTACACATCCCGGGGGTGCATTCCGGTGCTGGGCTCATCAAAGATGTAAGTCATGCCGGTCAGGCTGCTTCCCATGTAGCGTACCAGCTTCAGGCGCTGGGCCTCGCCGCCGGATAAGGTGGAAGATTCCCGGTCCATGGACAGGTAGGGCAGGCCGATGTCGATCATCCGCTGCAAGGAAGCGGTCAGCGCCTCCACAATGCTTGCGGCTCTGGGGTCGGTGATGGTACCGAGTACCTTCACCAGCTCCGTAAACTCCATGGCGCATAGTTCATCGATGCTGTAACCCGCTACCTTGCAGGACAGGGTTTTGGGGTTCAACCGCCGCCCGCCGCAGTCGGGGCAGACCTTTTCCTCCATAAACTGATTGAGCCTTTTCAGTGTATGGTCATTCTGCTCCTCGGGACCTTTCATCAGACACAGCCGCTGGAACTGGGTCTTGATGCCCTCCACCTTTTTATGTTCCCGGGGACCGCCCGGTTTCCGGCTACCATAGAGCAAGAGGCTCCGCTCCTCTGCGCTGTAATCCCGGTACTTTTTATCCAGATCAAACAAACCCGAGCCAGTGTACTGCTTCCAGTAGTAGTTGCCCACTTTGAAGGCGGGCAGATTCAGCATATTTTCGTTCCAGGACTTATCCGGGTCGATGGCCCGTTCAATGTCCAGATCCAGAATCTTTCCGATGCCGGAGCAGGTCTTGCACATGCCGTTGGGGTCGTTGAAGGAGAAATAGGAGGCGGTCCCCGCGTAGGGCTCCCCGATGCGGGAGTAGAGCAGCCGTAGGGCCGCGTACATATCGCTGATGGTTCCCACAGTGGAGCGGGCGTTGCCGCCCAGCCGGGACTGGTCCACGATGACCGAGGCGGAGAGGTTGTCGATTCGCTCCACTTTTGGCTTTTCGTACTTGGGCAGCCGTCCCCGCATAAAGGCGGTGTAGGTCTCGTTCATCTGCCGCTGGCTCTCGGCGGCGATGGTGTCAAAGACAATGCTGGACTTCCCGGAGCCGGAGACCCCGGTGAACACCACGATCTTGCCCTTTGGAATATCCAGCGACACATTTTTCAGATTGTTCTGTCGGAGTCCCCGGATGATGATTTTATCTTCTGATTGCATATTCCTTCCCTCACTTTCTCCTTCATTATACACAAGCAAGAGAATTCTTTCTCGACTTTCCTTGCCTTTTCGTAGCGAACGCATATAACATAACAAGCCCAACACTCAGCAACACACCGCCAATAATATCGGTGAGCCAATGCACGCCGGAGATCAGCCGCCCGACGACCATAAAGGCAGTGAGCACACCGAGGGTCACAAGTACGGCGCGGCGAACGGCTATGTGGCGAATGCGACTTTTCAGCTGC
>CALDLZ010000233.1 GCA_937915335.1 uncultured Faecalibacterium sp. | reverse complement strand
GGGCCCCAGGCTTCCAGCTTATCCAGCCAGTAGGAGATGGGCAGAGCGCCTGCCGCACTGATCCGCGCGCCCGGGTAGACCCGCTCGGCGCTGATGCTGCCCACATAGAGGATATTGCCCTCCTCATGGGAACGGCCTTCCTGCGCAAGCGTCACCACCCGCACATCGTGGCCCAGCGCCAGCAGCTGATGATAAAGCAGCTCCACCGATCGCACCACACCATTGACCATCGGGGACCATGTATCTGTTGCAAGGAGAATTTTCATTGGAACACCTCAGAATTACCGCAGATTTTAAGGTTTTGTTTTCCTGTTCTATGTACAATACGTTTCAGAGCCGCAGTTTCTTGCAAAACCGCTCTGATTTTTTCAATGATCTTCCGGTTTCACCACCGAGACCGTCTCTACACCATAGGCCGCAAAGAGTTCCAGAGCCGCCGGGCCGATCTTCTCGCCGCTGACAACGATGGGAATGGCGGGCGGGCAGGATACCGTCGGCATGGCGCAGACACGCCCCAGAGCCGCCGCCGCAGGAACGGTCTCCTGCGGTGCAAAGACAGCCTGCCGCACAGTCAGGCGGCTTTGCGCCTGCCGGGCCAACGCCTGAAAGGCTTCCCTGTGCTCAGCGGGCTCTGCCGCCGGGGGCACGAACTGCCGACAGCGGGCTGACAGGGCCGCTTCCAGACGGGCGTAGTCCCCTGCCGGGTTCTCCGGTGTGAACATCAGCACGAGGTAACGGGGGTCGGCGTATTCACACTCCATACCGTTTTGCCGCAGATGCTCGGCCAACGCCTGTCCGGTCAGGCCCAGCGCCGCCGCGTCCAATGTCAGCTTCATGGGCTCCCGGTCGGGGCTGTCCAGTGCCAGTGAAAGCACCGCCCCGGCAGCGGCGGCCTGTGCGTTCAGTGTCTGGCGCAGAGCGGCCAGACGGTCACAGCACTCCCGCAAACGTGCCGGATAGTCCCCGGATAGATACCGGTTGCAGGCATCCAGAGACTGCAAAATCAGATAGGACGGGCTGGTGGAGCCGAACAACGCCAGAGCGCTGCGGACAGCGCTTTCCTCCTGCACGGGGGCTTTGGGGCCCAGATGCAGGTAGGCGCCGCCGGTGAGCACCGGCAGGGTCTTATGGCCGGAATCACAGCAGATGGCCGCCCCCAGGTCGATGGGATGACGGCTGCCGCCGGGCAGAAAGCGCAGGTAGGCCCCATGGGCGTTATCCACCAGCAGGGGCACGCCATGGGCATCACAGACAGCAGAGAGGGCCGCAATGTCCTGCATCCCGCCCAGATAATCCGGGCTGGTCAGGTAGACCCCGAAGGGGGTGTTGCCCTGCCCTGCCAGCGCGTCGAGCGCGTCCGAAAGGGCCTGCACCGTCACCGGGCAGCTGCACAGCGCCCCGGTATCCTCCGGTGCGGGCCAGAGCCACCGGATGTCGAAATCCAACAGCGCCGCCGCGTAGAGCAGGGCCTTGTGGGCATTGCGGGCGGCCAGCAGCACCGGGCGCTTTCCCGTACCGGGCGCGCCTTGCAGGGTAAGGCAGAGCATGGCCCGGATGCACTGGGACGAACCCTCTGTGCTGTAATAGGTATGCGCCGTGCCGAACAGCCGGGTGGCGTTGGCTTCGCTCCGGGCGATGATGCCCTCGGCTTCATAGAGCTCATCGGCCCCCTTGATCTCGGTGATATCCCAGGGCTCACAGCCCAGCAGACGCTGGCCCTTGTGCCCCGGCATGTGGAGCCGGGCAGTGCCGGACTGGGCGTACTGCCGCACAAAATCGACGATAGGGGTGGTCATTTATTCGCAGGCCTCGCCGTCGGCGCAGGCGTTGCAGGTGGAGCCCAGCTGGATGGGCACTTCGATGCCCTGCGCGGCCAGCTCCTGATTCTGTGCCACCTGAATCATAATCGCGCACTCCATGCGCTTGCGGAACAGCTCACAACCGTACTCGTACACACCGGTGATGCTGCCGGTCGCATGATAGGAGTTTGCCGCACAGCCGCCGGAGCAGTAGAGCTTGGCCCAGCAATCCTGGCACTCCTTGCGGGCGTAGGCGTTGCAGTGCTTGAACTCATCACGAACGGCAGTGTTGGTGACACCCTTCCAGATATCGCCCATCAGATACTTGGGGTCGCCCACGAACTGGTGGCAGGGGTACAGGTCGCCCCAGGGGGTCACGGCCATGTACTCGGTGCCGGAGCCACAGCCGGAAATACGCTTGTAGATGCAGGGGCCGCCGGTCAGGTCGATCATGTAGTGGTAGAAGGTGAAGCCGCGGCCCTCACGGTTCCGCTTGATCATTTCCTTGGCCAGGATCTCATACTGCTCCTTCAGGATGGGCAGGTCGGCCTCGGTCAGGGCGCTGGGGTCGCTGGGGTCGCAGACCACAGGCTCCATGCTCAGCTCGGTAAAGCCCAGATCGGCCATGTGGAAGATATCGTTGGTGAAGTCGGTGTTGTAGTGGGTGTAGGTGCCACGCATGTAATAGCCCTTGTCGCCGCGCTTCTTGACAAATTCCTGGAACTTGGGCACGATGGTGTCATAGCTGCCGTGACCTGCGTAATCCTTGCGGAAGCGGTCATGGACCTCCTTGCGGCCGTCCAGGCTCAGAACGACATTGTGGCACTCCTTGTTGCAGAAGTCGATGACATCATCATCAATGAGCATACCGTTGGTGGTCATGGTGAAGCGGAAGTTCTTGTTGTGGATCTTCTCCTGCTCGCGGCAGTAGGCCACCAGCTTCTTGACCATCTCAAAGTTCATCAAGGGCTCGCCGCCGAAGAAATCGACCTCGAGGTTGCGGCGGGTGCCGGAGTTCTCGATTAGGAAATCCATCGCGCGCTTGCCCACTTCAAAGCTCATCAGGGCTCGGTCGCCCTTGTAGCGGCCCTGAGAGGCGAAGCAGTAGGAGCAGTTCAGGTTGCAGGTGTGGGCCACATGCAGGCAGAGGGCCTTGACCACGGTGTTACGGTTCTTGAAGTCGAACGCGAGGTTCTCATAGGTATCGGGGCTCCACAGCTTTCCGGACTCCTTCAGGCTGGTCACGTCGTCGATGCACTGGCGCAGATCCTCTTCGGTCACGTCCTCACGGTCGCCGTACTTTGCCATCATGGCTGCAACGATCTCGTCGGCGGTGTGGTTGGGGTACATGGCGATGACATCATAAGCCACCTCATCCACCACATGCACCGAGCCGCTGCAGGTGTCCAGCACGATGTTATAGCCGTTCAATTGATACTGATGTACCATTTTATTCTCCATTCCATTGTTACATAAAAAAATGCCGCCCGGCAAAGGCGGCATCCGATTGGGCAAAAATTACTTGTTGCTGTTCTCGCACTTCTGGTTAGCCACGCCGCAGGAAGTCTTGCAAGCAGACTGGCAGGAAGTCTGGCACTCGCCGCAGCCACCGGTCATAACGCTCTTGGTCAGGTCACGAGTAGCAATCGTCTTAATACGTTCCATAGTAGAAAACCTCTCTAGCTCCAATTAGTTTATGCGCGGAACCACCCACGCACGGTGTTATCTTGATATAGAATAGCACGGGACGGGGCGCTTGTCAATAGTTTTGCGGCGTAAAACCTTACCCTCTCGGTTGATACTGATCTAATATCGTGTGCAATCCAAGCTCCCGTGCTTTGCCCAATAAGTACCGGTAGCGGGCCAGAAGTGCCTGACGCTCATAGATATGCTGTTCGATGAGGTCAGTGTCCACCTCAAGGTCGAAAAGCATCTCGTTCTGGCGCAGGCAGAACAGGCACTCCTTCAGCTCCTCTTCCAGTTCCGGGTGGTAGCGCTCGTGTTCTGTGTCCCGTGGAACGCGGGACGAAAGCAGGGTCTTTTCCTCTTGCGGTGTCCGGGTCATGGCATGTCCTCCTCTTTGTGCGTCTTTGCTTCTACTGATTTTCAGTATATGCAAAGGGGGCGAGAAGGATGACGGTTTACGGCATCCGCAAAAAGACCGCGAAAGACCGTCTCTTTTCGGAATACTGCAAAAATTTTCAAGAAAGTGCTTGACAAAGACGCACTTTTTCCGTATAATAACACACGTTGAGCGGCTCGACACCGCAAAACAGAATTGAATATTGGGGATTTGCATAGTGGTAGTGCGGTAGACTCTGACTCTACTTGTGGGAGTTCGATTCTCTCATCCCCAACCAAAAGGCATTCGAGCAATCGAACGCCTTTTTTGCTATATAAGGACTTTGGAGTGCACTCCAACCTTGCGCATGAGTGGAGTATTGGACATGGAAAACATCAAGAAAAACTTTGGTTTTGGCTGTATGCGTCTCCCCATGAAGGACGGCGAGGTCGATCTGGCCGAGACCAGCCGGATGGTGGACTATTTCCTGGAGCAGGGCTTCAACTACTTCGATACGGCCCACGGTTACATCCAGGGCCGCAGTGAGACGGCGCTGAAAGCCTGTCTGACCAGCCGTTACCCCCGCGACAAGTACATCCTGACCGATAAGCTGACCGGCAACTTCTTCAAAACTGAAGCTGATATCCGCCCCTTCTTCCAGAGCCAGCTGGAAGCCTGCGGCGTGGACTACTTCGATTTCTACCTGATGCACGCCCAGGGTTCGGGCAACTACGACCACTACAAGCAGTGCCGCGCCTACGAGACCGCTTTTGCGCTGAAGGCCGAGGGCAAGATCAAGCATGTGGGTATCTCCTTCCATGACCGCGCCGAGGTGCTGGAGCAGATCTTGACCGATTACCCCGAGGTCGAGGTGGTGCAGATCCAGTTCAACTATGTGGACTACGATGACCCCGCCGTGCAGAGCCGCAAGTGCTATGAGGTCTGCCGCAAGCACAACAAGCCCGTGCTGGTCATGGAGCCCGTGAAGGGCGGCAACCTGGTCAACCTGCCCGAGGAAGCCAAAAAGGTGCTGGACGACCTGCACGGTGGCAGTCCTGCCAGCTATGCCATCCGCTTTGCGGCGGGCTTTCCCGGCATGATGATGGTGCTCTCCGGCATGAGCAATCTGGAGCAGATGAAGGACAACCTGAGCTACATGAAGGACTTCCAGCCCCTGAACGAGACCGAGCTGGAAGCCGCGAAGAAGGTGCAGGAGATCTTCCGCAATATGAACCTTATCCCCTGCACCGCCTGCCGCTACTGCACCGACGGCTGCCCCAAGCAGATCTCCATCCCTGACCTGTTCGCCGTGATGAACACCAAGCAGATCTATCACGACTGGAACGCAGATTTCTATTATAATAATGTGCACACCAGCGCGGGGCACCGTGCCTCCGACTGCATCAAGTGTGGCAAGTGCGAGAAGGTCTGCCCCCAGCACCTGCCCATCCGCAAGCTGCTGACCGAAGTCGCCGCAGAGTTTGAGAAGCAGCGGTAACAGTTGCTATAAGGAGACACCATGAACGACATCCGTATCATTTTCTTTGACATTGACGGCACTCTTGTGGACATGAATACCAAGCGTATCACGCCCCGAATGCTGGAAACACTGGCCCGGCTCAAGGAAAACGGCATCAAGCTCTGTATCGCCACCGGGCGGGCTCCCATGGTGGTGCCCCGCTTCGAGGGCGTGGAGTTCGATGCCTACCTGACCTACAACGGCTCCTACTGTTACAGCGGCAAGGATGTTATTTTCTCCAACCCCATGCCCCGGGAGGATGTTCACATGGTCATCAAGAATGCCACGGCGCTGGGCCGCCCTGTGGCGCTGGCCACCGCCGACTGCATGGAAGCCAACGGTGCGGATAAAGACCTTGTGGATTATTTCGCCATTGCCGGGGAACAGGTCGTGACCTCTGACCGCTTTGACCAGCTGGCCGACGGCGAGGTGTTCCAGGTGCTGATGGGCTGCCGGAAGGCCGACTATCCCCGTATTCTCGAGGGTACCGTCAACACCAAGATCGCCGGCTGGTGGGACCGGGCTGTGGATATCATCCCGGCCAGCGGCGGCAAGGGCATCGGCGTGCAGAAGGTGCTGGACTATTTCGGACTGACCCGGGAGCAGGCCATGGCCTTTGGTGATGGCAACAACGACCTGGAAATGCTGAATGCTGTCGGGCATGGTGTCGCCATGGAGAACGGCTCGGCAGAACTCAAGGCCATTGCCGAGGATGTGTGCAGGCATGTGGCGGAGGACGGCATCTACCACTACTGCCTTGAGAAACAGCTGATTTAATATTTAGACCGAATTTCGGTTACAGTTTCTTCAAAAAGTCGGCCTGCCGCCTTGGTTTTTTGCAATTTTATCACAGGTTCGTCCATCTCTTTCCACATTTAGGGAATAGACTAACGTCACTGGAAGCGAAGTGCACCGCTTCTCAAAAACGACTTTGGTTCTTCTGAATCTGGAAGGAGATTTTTTATGAGATTAACAGTCAAACGAATCGCATCCCTGACCTGCGCGGCGGCGTTGGTGGTTTCTCTTGCCGCCTGCTTCACCTCGACAACAGCCAGCTCGGACAGCACCGACGGTACCAGCATGAGCGCCCCGGGCGAGGGAAACCCGCCGGACGGCCAGCCCCCGGAAAAGCCGGATGGTGCCCCTGACGGGCAGGGCGGGCCGGAAGGATTCGGCGGCTCGGGTGAAGTGACCCAGGGCACCAGCGCCAACACCATTGACACAGACACTACCGTATATACCGAAACCTACGAGTCCACAGGTGACGATGAGAATGCCCTGCGGGTGGATGGTGCTACCGCCATCCTGAATGGCATCACCGTAAACAAGAGTGCGGGCAAATCCTCCAACACCGAGGACGGCGACTTCTACGGCCAGAACGCGGCCCTGCTTGCCACCAACGGGGCTACCGTGACCATTGAAAATGCCGCCATTACCTCCAGCGCCCAAAACGGCAACGGCGTGTTCAGCTACGGCGAGGGCACCACCGTGAATATCTCGGATTCCACCATTACCACCACGGCAGACAATTCCGGCGGCATCCAGACCACCGGCGGCGGCACCACCAACGCCTCCAACCTGACGGTGGAGACCTCTGGCAACTCGGCGGCGGCCATCCGCTCTGACCGTGGCGGCGGAACCGTGAATGTGGACGGCGGCAGCTACACCTCCAACGGTGTCAACTCCCCTGCTGTTTACTCCACAGCCGACATCACCGTGAAGAACGCCGACCTGACCGCCAACAACTCGGAAGCACTGGTCATTGAGGGGCAGAACTCCATCACGCTGGAAAACTGCAACGTGACCGGCAGCATGAGCGACAGTGGCACCAGCGCGGATGAAAACGTGCACAACGTGATGATCTACCAGTCCATGTCCGGTGACGCGGAAGTGGGAACTTCCAGCTTCTCGATGACAGGCGGCACCCTGACCAGCAAGAATGGCGACCTGTTCTATATCACCAACACCCACAGCACCATTTCCCTCTCGGGCGTGACACTGAAAAACGAGGACAGCACCGCCAACCTGATGACGATCGCGGGCAACTCGGCTTCTCACGGCTGGGGCACCGCAGGTAAAAATGGCGCACAGGTGGACTTTGTGGCGGATCATCAGGAGCTGAACGGTGCCATTACCGTGGACAGTATTTCTACCCTGGATCTGACCCTCAAGAACGGTTCCACCTTTACCGGCACCATCAACATCGTGGACAACGCCGAGGGCGGCACCGCGGTGGATGACAATGCTGTTGTCACCATTGAAAATGGCTGCACCTGGACCCTGACCGGTGACTGCACCCTGACCAGCCTGACAAACAACGGCACCATCAATTTCAATGGGCACACCATTACCCTGGCGGATGGAACTGTTCTGAAATAAACGAATACACGCAAAAAGAGCGATGCAGCATTTGCCGCATCGCTCTTTTTTGTTCACAGTGATCAGTAGTTCAGACCGAAGCCGCTGCGGTAGTAATTCCCGTCGGCATCGCAGTAAGCGTAGCTGCCGCCCTTGACGTTGGCGAGGATGGCGGGATCAATATACTGATCCTTATCATAGCCGGGAACGTCGTTGGGAGAAGCACAGATCTCACGCACCACGCCATCGATCTCCTGCTCGGTGATGGCAATAACAGCGGGGTCAGAGACCATGGTCAGGCTCAGCTTGCCGGTGGGGGCAAAATCACCGCTGATGACATCGACCTGAGCATTCAGGGCGTTGTTCAGGGCCACGGCGCTGACGGTGTACTGGATGGTCAGAGCGTCGCAGTAGGGCTCCAGCTTGTCCAGCAGCCAGGGGTTGCAGACAACGCAGGTGCCCACGACCTTGCCGCCGCGTGCATGGATGGCATCGGCCATCTCCTTGATCTTCTCCACATTCTTCAGGCTGACAACGGTGACCTTGTTGCCGGTCTTTTTCTGGCTCTTGTTGCGCTCGCGCTCGTCGGTGACGATCTCACCCATCTCGATGACGGGCATTGCGTACTGGTTGAACACCAGACCGTTGCTGATAGGCCAGACGTGCAGATAGAGCACATCGGCTTCCTCGGGGGTAGCGACCACGGTGTAGCCCTTCTTCTCGAAGGCCTCGGTCAGGGTCTTGCGCAGTGCGGCATCCTCGTCCACGTTGCCCAGACCGGCACCCATGGCCTGTGCCATCTTGGCAAAGCCGGAATCCTCACCCTTGAAGGTGACGATGCAGACTTTCTGGCTCTTGGCCAGCGGCAGCACCTTGCCGTGGTTCTTGACCAGAACAACAGCCTTCTGGTTTGCTTCATAGGCTTTCTTCTTGGCACCGTCGAAGTTGTCCACACGGGCCTGATCGGCCTTGTCGGGGTCGAGGTAGGGGTTGTCCACGCGCTTGGTGCGGAACAGGCTCAGCAGGCGGTTGTAGCTGGCACGGTCCAGATCCGCCTTGGGCAGCAGACCATCCTCCACAGCCTTGACGATGTTCTCAGGATCGGTATTGCCGCCGATGACATCGGTACCGGCAGAAATGGCCTTGGCGTAACGCTCGGGCACGGTCAGGTCCTCGACACCGTAGATCTGGACTGTGGTAATACCGGAGTCAGAGTTGACATAGCCATCAAAGCCCATCTTGTTGCGGGCCAGATCGGTGATCAGCTCCTTACTGTATGCGGAGGGCACTTCCTCGGTGCTGGTGATCTCGCCGCGGTAGGTCTGCGGCACGGCACGGCCATCGGTCGCGATGCGGGAATAGTCCGGCATGATGGAAGAAACCTTGTGATCAAACGCGCGCTGGAACGGAGGCAGATGATACTTCTCCATAGAGCCCGGGGTGCGGTAGATACGCCACTGACCGATGGGCAGATGGGGCTCGAAACCGTTCTCAGAGGGTGCATCGCCGGGGAAGTGCTTGATGGTCAGGACAACAGAGCCCTCGTTCAGGCCGTCATCGCCGTCCTGATAGCCCTTGACCAGAGCCTCGGCAATGTCACTGGTGACATCGGGACGCTCGCCGTAGGTGCCGCTGGTACGGGGCCAGCGAGGGTCGGAGGTGACATCGACCTGGGGGCCGTACATGATGTTCAGGCCCTCGGCCTTCATCATCTTGCGGTCGGTCTGTGCCATTTCATAGACCATATCGGTGTTGCCGTCGCCCATGACGGCAGCGCCAATGCCCAGAGAATCGGGGTAGCCGATGTTGATGGGATTGGTGTGCAGGGAGTACGGCAGAGCAACGCCGCCCTTGCAGGCCTCGTACTCCAGCATCTGGGTGCCGGCGTTGTGGTACAGGGCCACCATACCGGCCTCGCAGTTCATATCACCGCGGTAGACACCGGCAGCGATGTGATCCTTCAGGACGTTATCATCATCAATGCTGATGGTCATGCCGGGCAGGGGGCCTGCCATGGGCTTCTCGGAAGGATCGTGGTGCTTGAAGATCTTGCTCATCACCAGCTTGCCGTTCTCATCCACAGCCTTGGCACGGGTGGGCACAACGGGGGTGTTGAACAGGGTGTTCAACACGAAACCGGCCTGCTGATCCAGGCGCATGTGCTTGACCATATCCTTGGCGCGCTCTTCGGGAGTCAGACGCCAATCCTTATAGGGGGCCAGCTCACCGCTGTTGTCCAGATCCTTGAAGTACAGGCCATCCTTGACGATGACACCGCAGGTGGTCACGCCGATATCGGGGCCGTTCTCGTTGTGGAAGATGACCGGCTCAAGGTACTGGTCGGTGATCTGCTCGCCCTCTTCCAGAGCGTAAGGAGCAGGGATGACACCGTCTTTCGCGTCGGCCCACTGGTCGGCGCTGGTATAGCGAATCTGCATAGTGTTTCTCCTTTGTCTCTGTGCCTGCCACAGCACAGCTGATATATTACTTGCCCATTTATTATACTTCCTACACAAATCGTTCGCAAGCAAACAAATAAAATGTTAACAATCTTTGTCGTAGTATACAAGGATGGTCTGGTGCGTTTATGCACTTTCCCCTATCCTGATACACAAACCACAGCTGATTGTCGCTTAAAAGAAAAGCCCTCTCAGTCAAAGCCTACGGCTTTGCCAGCTCCCCCAAAGAGGGGACAACGCATCATCTCGGGGAGAGATTGCATCGCCTCGCCCTTCGGGAGAGGTGGCATTGCGAAGCAATGACGGAGAGGGTTCTATTCTATGAATTTACCAGATCATCTGGATGCGGCCTGCGCCGTACGGATCCTCGTAGTTGAGCAGATAGCCGGGATAATCAGCCAGAGGGCTGTTGACACTGGTCAGGTGCGGCAGACCATTGGCATCCACACCGCCGAACATGGCAGCATAGCTGGACATGACGAGGTAATCCTCAGAGACATAGTCCTTGATGAGGGTCGCGCCGTCGAACATGGCAAAGCCATCGCCCAGGTTGCGCAGGGTGTAGTTCATGCCGGCCAGTGCGTAGGTGGCATTCAGGTCGAGGGGCTTATAAGTACCCGTGGTCTTGTCGTAAATTTCGACATTGCGCACGCGAGGCGTTGCAGCGCTGCCGGTCCAGACGTTCTTATCGTCGGTCTGAACGGTGTTGGGGATCATGGGGTGGATCTCATACTTGGCACCTGCCACCTGCAGGAAGCCGCCATTTTCCTTCCCTTCT
>CALDLZ010000232.1 GCA_937915335.1 uncultured Faecalibacterium sp. | reverse complement strand
GAGGAGCGCGGCATCTACCGCATCCACCAGTTCGAGAAGCAGGAGATGATCGTGGTCTGCCGCCCCGAGGAGAGCGCTGACTGGTACGAGAAGCTCTGGAAGATGTCTGTGGAGCTGTTCCGCAGCATGGAGATCCCCGTGCGTCAGCTGAACTGCTGCTCCGGCGATCTGGCTGACCTGAAGGTCAAGAGCTGCGATATCGAGGCATGGAGCCCCCGCCAGCAGAAGTATTTCGAGGTCTGCTCCTGCTCCAACCTGGGCGATGCACAGGCACGTCGCCTGCACATCCGCATCAAGGGCAAGGATGGCAAGACCTACCTGGCTCATACCCTGAACAACACCTGTGTGGCACCTCCGCGTATGCTGATCGCCTTCCTGGAGAACCACCTGCAGGCCGATGGCACTGTCACCATCCCCGAAGTGCTGCAGCCCTATATGGGCGGCCTGAAGGTCATGGTTCCTACCCACAAGAAGGGCTGAGCCTGAAGCTTTCCACAAAGCGCTTATAAAATGTTGAAACCCCGCCGCCTGTATCACGCAGACGGCGGGGTTTTGTTGTGGAGAAAAAGAACAGAAAGAAAAAAGCTCCTGATCTTTCGATCAGAAGCTTTTTGGTGACCCGTACGGGAATCGAACCCATGTTACAGCCGTGAAAGGGCCGTGTCTTAACCGCTTGACCAACGGGCCTCAAAAACACAGAGCTTCGCTAAAACCTCCGACATCCATCATCCACTACTGCGGACGACCGTCCCCCTTATCTTAGCGAAACTCTGTAACGTGGTAGCGGTAACTGGATTTGAACCGGTGACACTTCGGGTATGAACCGAATGCTCTAGCCAACTGAGCTATACCGCCATATTTACTTTGTGCACTTGAACAGTGCTTTATTATTATAGCCAATCCACCGCGATTTGTCAACAATTATTTCGGAAAAATTCAAAAATTTCTGAAATCTCTCCTTCTGTGGGCATAAAAAAGCCGCTGTAACAGGAAGAGCGTTACAGCGGCCCGTATCCATTATTCCCGATACTTTTCCATCATATCCTTGAACAGCACGGCCGGGGACGGCGGCGTGTAAGTAATGGCGTTGGCCCCCGCCGCAATGGTGGCGGAAATGGTCTCGCCGGTCTTACCGCCGCTGGCGATGATGGGAACATCCGGGAACTGCTCCCGGATCTTTGCCACTATCCGGGGCGTGTCGGTGCTGCACGCCACATTCAGGATGGACGCGCCGGAATCAATGCGGCTCTGGATGTCGGTATCCTCTTTTGTCACCGTGATGATGACCGGGATATCCACCACCCGGGAGACCGCCAGCAGGTTCAGGTCAGAGATGGGGGAATTGAGCACCACGCCCATGGCACCCTGACTCTCCACGTCGCGGGCAAGGTTCAGGGTGCGCACGCCGTGGGTGGTGCCGCCGCCCACACCACAGAACACCGGGATGTAGGAGGCCTTGATGATGGCATCGCTGATGGCCTGCTGGGGCGTGAAAGGATACACCGCAAACACCGCGTCGGCATCGCAGTTGCGGATGATGGCAAGGTCGGTGGTGAATACAAAGCTTTTCAGCCGCCGCCCGTTGATGAC
>CALDLZ010000231.1 GCA_937915335.1 uncultured Faecalibacterium sp. | reverse complement strand
GGCTATGCCTTGTGCGCTGACACCAAGCTGCTCGAACAGATGCAGGCGGCGGGCCAGCCCTGGGGCGTGTCCTCTCTGGCGCAGGCCGCCGGCCTTGCCGCACTGGATGAAACAGACTATGTAGAGCAGGTGCGGGCCCTCATTGCAGACCAGCGCCCCCGCCTGACTTCTGGTCTGCGGACGCTGGGCCTGCGGGTGTTGGACGGAAGGGCAAATTATCTGCTGTTCCGGGGTCCGGAAACGCTGGGTGAAACTCTGCGGCAAAAGGGCGTTGTCCTGCGCGGCTGTGCCAATTACCCGGGGCTGGATGCCAGCTGGTATCGCACCGCCGTGCGCACCGCACCCGAAAATGAACAGCTGTTGAAAATTCTTGCGGAGGTGCTGAAATGAGCAAAGCCAAGTGCATTATGGTGCAGGGAACCATGAGCGGCGCGGGCAAAAGCCTGCTGTGCGCCGCGCTCTGTCGCATTTTTGCCCAGGATGGCTACCGCGTGGCTCCCTTCAAGAGCCAGAACATGGCACTGAACAGCTTTGTCACCCGTGACGGGTTGGAAATGGGTCGGGCACAGGTGGTGCAGGCACAGGCAGCAGGAATGGAACCGGACGTGCGGATGAATCCCATCCTGCTCAAACCCAGCAGTGACGTGGGCAGTCAGGTCATCGTGAACGGCGAGGTACGGGGCCAGATGCCCGCATCCGCCTATTTCAAGATGAAAAAATCGCTCATCCCGGAGATCCTCTCCGCCTACAACAGTCTGGCCGAAGATGTGGATATCATCGTGATTGAGGGCGCAGGCAGTCCGGCGGAGATCAACCTGAAAGCGGATGATATCGTCAACATGGGCCTTGCAAAACTGGTGGATGCCCCCGTTCTGCTGGCAGGCGACATCGACCGGGGCGGCGTGTTCGCCCAGCTTTACGGTACCATGGAACTGTTGGAGCCCGACGAGCGTGCCCGCATCAAGGGGCTTATCATCAACAAATTCCGTGGCGACGTGGAGATCCTGCGCCCTGGCCTTTCCATGCTGGAGGAAAAGACCCATCTGCCGGTGCTGGGGGTTGTACCCTACCTGAAGGTGGATATTGAGGACGAGGATTCGCTTTCTACCCGGCTGGATGCCGCCAAGGCGGTCAAACCATTGGATGCGGCGATCATTCGTCTGCCGCATATCTCCAACTTCACCGATTTCATGCCGCTGGAACAGCACCCGCTGCTGGGCGTGCGATATGTACAAAACGCACGCCAACTGGGTGCGCCTGACCTCATCATCCTGCCTGGCACCAAGAACACGGTGGATGATCTGCTCTGGCTGAGGCAGTCCGGGCTGGAAGCCACCCTGCTGAAGCTTGCGGCCAAGGGCACACCGGTGCTGGGGGTCTGCGGCGGTTACCAGATGCTGGGCGAGACGCTGGCCGACCCCATCGGCAGCGAGAGCGGCCATCCCCAGACCTTGCATGGTCTGGGCCTGCTGCCTACCCGCACCACCTTTGCCGACCAGAAGCACCGCACGCAGGATACTGCCACCGTCACTGCCGCTCCCTTTGCGGGTGCGGCTTTGACCGGGTATCAGATCCATACCGGACGCACCGAGGTACAGGGGATGCCCTTCTGCACCCTGGCTGACAGCACACCAGAGGGCTGTGTGCAGGATAACGTGTTCGGCACCTACCTGCACGGCCTGTTCGATACCGGTGAGCTCACCGAAAAACTGGTGACCCAGCTCTGCCAGCGCAAGGGAATCACACCGGACAGCGCCGCCCTCATCCCAATGGAACAGTACCGCCAGCAGCAGTTTGACCTGCTGGCCGACGGTGTGCGCGGTGCACTGGATATGGATACCCTTTACGCGGCTATGGGTTTGAAAAAACCACGGAGGAACACGCAATGACCCCTCAACATCATCTGCCCGCCGACATTGAGCGGACGAGTCTTTCCATCATCACTGCCGAGCTGGAGGAGCTGGGCCTGACCCCGCCGCCTGAGACCGCCGCTGTGGTCAAGCGGGTCATCCACACCACGGCGGATTTTGACTACGCCAGGAACCTGCGCTTCACACCCGGGGCTGTGGCGGCGGGCATTGCCGCCCTGCGGGGAAAAACGCCCATTGTCACGGATACAAATATGGCGCTTTCTGGCATTTCCAAGCCTGCTCTTACCCGTCTGGGCGGCAGCGCCCTCTGTTATATGGCGGACCCGGAAGTTGCCGCCATCGCCAGGCAGACCGGAACGACCCGTGCGGTGGCCTCCTTCCACCGGGCGGCGCAGGAGCATCCCGGTGCAATTCTGGCCGTGGGCAATGCCCCCACCGCCCTGCTGACCATCGCCGAGGAGATCGAAGCCGGACTACGGCCCGCCCTGGTCATCGGCGTGCCTGTGGGCTTTGTGAACGTGGTGGAGAGCAAAGAACGGCTGTTCGCCACCTGCGAAGCCTATGGTGTGCCTGCCATCGTTGCCATGGGCCGCAAGGGCGGCAGCACGGTCGCCGCCGCTATCTGCAACGCGCTGGTGTATTCCGCCGCCGAAATGCTGGACCCGAAAGCGAGAGGGTGGAATTGAAGCATCCGGGTGCAAAGCCGCAGCCGGTGTCCTTGTCTGTGGCGACCTTGACCGTGCATTCCGGCTGGCGAGGGATTACTGGGGCATGACGGGGCGATTGCGGCCCAGAATATCTGCCTTGCCGCACCTCGCGAGAGCCGGTACGAAGAGGAGCGTGTACATTTCAATCAGTGGTAAGAAAACGAAAAAACCGAACCTTTTCCAGTTGAAAAAGTTCGATTTTTTCTTATTTGGTGGAGAATAGCGGGATCGAACCGCTGACCTCTTGCATGCCATGCAAGCGCTCTCCCGAACCACGCACTCACGCACCCCCACGCGAAGGTGCGAGGATGAACGATATTTAGCGTTGATTCGATTGATTTCAAAAAAGTGTCTTTTTCTATTTCAGAATCCACACAACAGCATGAGGATATTTTAAAAGCAAGAACTATTGGATAGTATTTTACAGTCAGATTTACCTGCTGTCAAGATGTTTCATGTCATTCATGCCGCTAAAACGAGACAATATTTTTCCATTTCAAATTATATAGCGCAATTTCGACCTCAAAATCGAAGTTGCGCTTTTTTCATTTCTCAATAAAATACTTTTCACCGGAGGTTTTCACAATGTTTCTGTCTTACTATCGGTTTCAGCCCTTGACACACTCGTATGCCCCTTGATTACTTCTATGGACAAGCTGGCGAGCTTTTCTCTTTCTACCGTATTCCCAAAGCACTGTTCCAGGAGCCACGCTTCCAAAGCCTGTCAATCGATGCTAAAACGCTATACGGCATCCTGCTTGACCGTATGGGCCTGTCCGCTAAAAATGGCTGGCTGGATGAGCAGGGCCGGGTGTTCATCATCTTCACTATCGAGGATGTCAAGAGGGCATTGTGTTGCGCAGACAACAAAGCGACCAAGCTGCTTCGGGAACTTGAAGAATTTGGTTTGATTGAACGAAAACGTAGAGGTTTGGGCAAGCCAAGTTTGGTGTATGTGAAAAACTTTTCGGCAGAATCGTCAAAATCAATATTCCAGAATCGTGATTTTCACGATTCTGGAGGCTTCAAAAGCGCAAGTCAAGACCCTGCAAAATCACGATGTAATAAGACTGAGGAGAATAATACTGAACTGAGTGAAACTTATCCTTTCCATTCCGAAGAAAATGATGATGGGATGAGCAAACGTGAACATCTGAAAGAATATTTTTCACAGTCTTTGGAGGTAGACACCCTGCTCCGGCTCTGCCCGGACGATGAAGATATACCGCAAATTGCAAGGCCACTGGATCATCGAAATGTCAGAGATGATTGCCACGGCAAATGCCAAGAGCATCGAGGAAATCAAGAGTTTTCTCAGCAAGCAGAAGGAAACTTATAAAATCCTCTACGAGACCCACCCTGCCGACCGTCTGCGCCAGTGCGTCTTTGCTGGCACGACCAACCGGCAGGATTTTTTGCCCCGTGACCGCACGGGCAATCGCCGCTTCATCCCCATCCCGGTGGATGCGGAGCTGGCTGAAGTCCACATTCTGGACAACGAGGAAGAATCCCGCGCCTATATCGACCAGCTTTGGGCGGAAGCCATGACCATCTACAACAGCGGTAATTACAAGCTGGCGTTCAGCCCCGCTATGCAGGAAACTCTGCAAGCCCATCAGCAGGACTTCATGCAGGAGGACGCGCAGGCGGGCATGATCTATGCCTTTCTGGAGGACTACACGGGTGACCGGGTGTGTTCCAAGCAGCTCTATGCGGAGGCACT
>CALDLZ010000230.1 GCA_937915335.1 uncultured Faecalibacterium sp. | reverse complement strand
GTCAGGGGTATTTTGCCTGCCCCAAAGTATGTGACTACCGTTTATCAGTACCAGCAAGCCCTCGCAAAGTATCAGATGAGAGTGGACAATTTGCGTTCTCCCGGTATTCAGGATGTGAATCAGAAAGTTCTGGATGCGCTACGCCGTGCACTGGAACAGGCAGATGGATTGGATCTGGTTTTTGCCCATCATATCACGAACAGGACAGGCAAGTACATTGTGTTCTGCGCCAACAAAGAGCACATGGACGAAATGATTTCCCACGTGCCGGAGTGGTTTGCAACAGTGAATCCGGATGTGGCGGTATACGAAGCCTATTCCGATGACCCCGGTACGGACAAAGCCTTTGCGGATTTCAAGGCGGATGAGAGCGACAAGCTGAAGCTGCTGTTCTGCATCGACATGCTCAACGAGGGCGTTCATGTAGAGGGAATTTCCGGTGTCATCCTGTTTCGGCCTACCATTTCACCCATCATTTACAAACAACAGATTGGCCGCGCGTTGACTGCCGGAGATAATGCAACGCCGCTCATTCTTGATGTTGTCAACAACTTCGAGGGTCTATGTAGCATTTCCGGCTTACAAGATGAAATGCAGGAAGCCGTGCATCGCCTATATGCCAATGGTGAGAGCGACAAGATCATCACCGAACGGTTTGAAATCATCGAACAGGTGCACGACTGTCGGGTGCTGTTTGAGCGGCTGCAAGCAAGTTTATCCTCCAGTTGGGAGCACTACTTCTCCGAAGCAAGTATTTACTATGCGGAGCACGGCAATTTGAATGTTCCAAAGCGCTATAAAACCCCAGCGGGGCTGAATCTTGGGGAATGGCTGACGACCCAGCGCAAAGTACGAGCAGGGCAAAAAGCCGGAAACCTGTCAGAACAGCAAATCGACCGATTGGACAGTATCGGTATGGACTGGGAAAACCGGAACGATTCTGCATGGAAGCGTGGTTTAGAGGAAGCAAAAAAATTTCGAGAGCAATTTGGAAATTTGCAGGTTCCAGCGAAATATAGAACGAAAGATGGTTACCTGCTTGGCTCGTGGATCATAAATGCACGGCAAAATCGAATCTTGGGTCGGCTGAATGAAAAACAAATTGCACAGCTGGACGATCTCGGCATGACATGGAAGGTATTTGACGTCCGATGGGAACAAGGCTACGCACTTGCAGCAGCTTATGCACAAGAGTATGGCAATCTGGATGTTCCACGAGATTACAAGACCGCAGATGGGAAAAAGCTTGGCCGTTGGATTCAAAGCCAGGAACAAGCCTATGAGCAGAAAAAGCTGTCTGAGGATCAGATTGCGCGATTGGAAACGATTGGAATGCAGTGGGGCAGTCGCTATGACCGACAGTGGAATGACGTTTATCAGGCGGCGAAACGGTACTTTGAAGCGCATGGAAACCTTGATGTTCCAGTCGCTTATATTTCACCGGAGGGCTATGCACTTGGGAAATGGGTTCGGAGACAGCAATATGCGCACCGGAATCCGCAAAAGAGCAACGCGATTTTGTCCCCAGAGCGAATTAAGCGGCTGGAATCTATCGGGATGCAGTGGAGCAGACCTGACCCGTGGCAGCACCGCTATAAGTTGGCGCAGAATTATAAGAAGGAGCATGGGAATCTGGAGATTCCGGCGAAATACAAGACTGCGGATGGTATCTGGCTGGGTCGGTGGATATATGATCAAAAGCGGCTACTGCGCGATGACTCCGAAAAATTAAGTATGAGTCAAAAACAACTACTGGAAGAGCTGCTGGATACAGCAGGAATGGAAAGTAAACTGACAGCTAAGGCTGGATAAAGATATGCGTAGTTAAAAGTGTGAACGAGGAACGAAGATGAGTACAGAAGTAATCGGAATTGATAAGCCGGTTGAAATTGACCGGAAAGAAAATCTGCGCGACCACCGCTGGTATTGGGTCGGACGCCGGACACAGGATGTGATTTTGTCGTCGCTGGCGTTGGTGGTACTGTCGCCCGTCATGCTGGCCACGGCCATTGCGATTGTAGTGGATGACCCGTCGGCAGGCCCAATTTTCTCACAGGAACGTATTGGACGCAACGGCAAACCGTTCAAGTTCTATAAATTTCGCTCCATGTGTCCGAACGCGGAAGAAAAGCTGGATGATTTGTTAGAACAGAACGAAATGGACGGCCCGGTTTTCAAAATTAAAGATGACCCGCGCATTACCCGTGTGGGCAAGTTTATCCGCAAGACCAGCATCGACGAGCTGCCTCAGTTCTTTGATGTTCTCCGGGGC
>CALDLZ010000229.1 GCA_937915335.1 uncultured Faecalibacterium sp. | reverse complement strand
TTTGTGCGGTATTTTTTTAACAAATGTGATATATTAGTTGCAGTAAGGCTTGTATCCTACACAAAAAAGGAGATTTTTATGAAGGATATTTATATTTCCGGCTTTGCCGATGAGATCAGCTCTTCTTTTGATGAGCAGCTCAAGACGGTGCGTGAACTTGGGATGCATTACATCAGCCTGCGCAGTGCAGATAAGAAAGGGATTGCTGACTTTACCGTTGAGGAAGTCAAGACCGATCTGCTGCCCCGCCTGCAGGCCGCTGGTGTTGGTGTTTCCAGCCTGGGCAGCCCGATCGGTAAGGTCAAGATCGATGATGAAGAGGGCTTTGAAAAGCAGTGCGCTCAGTTGGAAACGCTGTGCGAGATTGCCAAGGTCCTGGACTGCAAGTACATTCGGATGTTCAGCTTCTTCATGCCGGAGGGCAAAGA
Organism: uncultured Faecalibacterium sp.; assembly: GCA_937915335.1. Lineage (GTDB taxonomy): Bacteria > Bacillota > Clostridia > Oscillospirales > Ruminococcaceae > Faecalibacterium. The sequence goes on along the minus strand of CALDLZ010000229.1, from coordinate 2,178 downwards.
CCCCGCCGACTATCGTGATGCTGTCATTGAGAAGCTGCGCAAGTTCATTGCCATTGCTGAGAAGCATGACGTGATCTTGATGCACGAGAACGAGAAAGATATCTACGGAGATATCCTTTCCCGTTGTGTTGATCTGATGCAGACGTTGAGCTGCGACCACTTCAAATCCGCATTCGACTTTGCAAACTTTGTACAGTGCGGCGAGGATACCGCCAAGTGCTGGGAAGCTCTCCGTCCGTACATTGTATATATCCACATCAAGGATGCCGTTTCTACCGACAAGGAGAACGTGCTCTGCGGCACTGGCGAGGGGAAGATCCCCGAGCTGCTGCACAAGGCCATTGTGGAAGAGGGCTATAAGGGCTTCCTGACCCTCGAGCCGCATCTGGTACTGTTTGACAGCCTGCAGAGCCTTGAGACCACGGATGCAAAGAACATTATCCGTGAGAACAAGTACAAGAACGGTGCTGAAGGTTACGCCGCACAGTATCATGCACTGTGCGATATTCTGGCAAAATTTTAACGTAACAAAAAGGAGAAGATTCAAATGGAAAAGACTGAAGGTAAGATTCGTTATGGCCTGATCGGTATTGGTGCTCAGGGTGGTAGCTATGCTCGCTTCCTGACCAATGCACCCTCTCCGTATCCCGGAATGCCGGTTGCTCCGTGCCCCGATAACTGCGCACTGGGTGCTCTGTGTGATATCGACCCCGAGAAGGAGAAAATGTGCAAAGAGCAGTATCCCGACGTGCCCTTCTTCAAGGATTGGAAGGATATGATTGCCAGCGGCACTGTTGACGCTGTCATCACCACTGTTCCTCACTACCTGCACCATGAGATCGCTATCTACGCCATGGAGCATGGCATGAACGTCCTGTGCGAGAAGCCCGCCGGTGTCCGCAGCAAGGATGTCCAGAAGATGATCGCCTGCGCTAAGGCTCATCCCGAGGTTTCCTTCGGTATCATGTTCAACCAGCGTACCAACAAGCTGTACCAGAAGATCAAGGAAATCGTTGCCAGCGGTGAGCTGGGCGAGATCCGTCGCTCTCAGTGGATGATCAACTCCTGGTGGCGTCCCGATAGCTACTACCAGCAGAGCGCTTGGCGTGCTACCTGGGGCGGCGAAGGCGGCGGTGTCCTGGTCAATCAGGCTCCTCACCAGCTGGATCTGTGGCAGTGGATCTGCGGTATTCCCGTGAAGGTTTTTTCCAAGAATATCAATGGCTGCCATCGTAACATCGACGTTGAGAACGACGTGACCATGCTGGTCGAGTTCGCAAACGGCGCTACCGGCACCTTCACCACCTGCACCCACGATGCAATCGGCACCGATCGTCTGGAGATCGACCTGGACGGCGGTAAGATCGTTGTTGATGACAGCAAGGTGGCTCATGTTTACCACTACATTGATAAGGAAGGCAACCCCTGCACTGAGGATTACCTGAACGCTCACATGAGCATGATGGAAGTTGCTATGCTGACCAGCGGCAATGGTGCAGGCTCCAAGCTGTATACCGAAGAGACCTTCGAGAACAATGATGGCTGGGGCTTCCAGCATGTTACCGTTATGCAGAACTTCGCTGCTCACATTCTGACTGGCAGCCCGCTGCTGGCTCCCGGTGAGGACGGCATCAACGGTGTCAACCTGGCAAACAGCAGCCAGTTGTCTGCATGGACCGGTCGTGAAGTCTCCAACCCCTGCGATCCTGAGGAGTATGCTGCTGAACTGAATAAGCTGATCAAGGCTGAGGGCAAGTTCCCCGTCCGCGAGTAATCAGTTTTCCGAAATAAGCAATGCCTGTTCAAGGCTTACAAGGAGTTGCGTTTCCATGAAAAGAGCTGCGATCATTGGCTGCGGCACCATCTTCCAAACCCATCTGCCCATCATTGTGGCAAACCCGGAGATTGAACTGTGTGCCGTGTGCGATAACAATCCCGCTGTGCAGGAAAATCTGCCTGCAGCAGCAAAGGCCGTGCCGTTCTATACGGACTATAAGGAGCTTCTGGAGAAGGAGCATCCTGATGTGGTACATATCTGCCTGCCGCATTACCTGCATGTGCCCGTGTCGGAGTATTTCGCTTCCCACGGTGTGAATGTCTTCTGCGAGAAGCCGGTGGGTCTGAACACCGCACAGGCCAAGGAATTCGTGGCGTTTGAGGCAGCGCATCCTGAAGTCA
>CALDLZ010000228.1 GCA_937915335.1 uncultured Faecalibacterium sp. | reverse complement strand
CGAGCACAAGACCAGTGCGAAGGACAAGCTGCATGAGCCCTTTGCAGCTCAGAAGTTTGAATTCTTTGAAAAGTGGTGATAGCCCGTGGCGAAACTGAAAGGAATGTTCAATGGCTTCTGGCGCTACCGTTACCTACTGTGGAACCTCGTCAGCCGTGATTTTAAGCTGAAATACCGCCGCAGTGTGCTGGGCGTGGTGTGGAGCGTGCTGAACCCCCTGCTGATGTGCCTGGTTTATTGGGCCGTGTTCAGCAGCCTGATGGATATGCGGGGCAGCGGCATCGACAACTTTCCCGTGTTCCTGATGTGCGGCCAGCTGCTTTTCAACTTCTTCAACGAGGCTACCTCTTCCAGCATGTCCAGCGTCCTCAGCGCTGCTCCGCTGCTGAAAAAGGTGTATATCCCCAAGTATATCTTCCCGCTGGAAAAGTGCTGCTTTGCCATGGTGAACTGCGTGTTCAGCTTCGTGGCGCTGGCACTGGTTATGGTGTTTACGGGCAGCCCGCTCCATTGGACTGTCATTGAGGTGCTTTACCCGCTGATCACCCTCTTCTTCTTCAGTCTGGGCGTGGGCCTGTTCCTGGCGGCGGCGACGGTGTTCTTCCGGGACATCATGCATATTTGGAGCGTGTTCATCACGGCGCTGCTCTACTTCTCCGCCATCTTCTACGACCCCACCCAGATGACCTTCTCCATCGGCGGTTTCAACATGCAGCAGATCATCAAGCTGAACCCCATGTACTGGTATATCACCGGCTTCCGCCGCACCCTGATGTGGGGCATCCCGCTGGATTTCAATATGTTCGCGGTCTGCGGCATCTGCGCTGTCCTCTCCATGTGGGTGGGCGTGCACATGTTCCGCAAGACGCAGGACCGCTTTGTGCTGCATATTTAAGGAGGGGAGAACAATGGAACCAATCATCAAAGTGGACAACGTGTCCATGTGCTTCAACCTCTCCACCGAAAAGCACGAGAGCCTGAAGGAATACCTGCTGGCCCTGGTGCAGGGCCGCCTGCAGTACGATGAATTCTACGCCCTGAAGGACGTGAGCCTGGACATCATGCCCGGCGATTTCTACGGCCTGGTTGGCCTGAACGGCTCGGGCAAGTCCACCCTGCTCAAGACCATTGCAGGCGTGTACAAGCCCACCAAGGGCAAGGTGACCGTCAACGGAACCATCGCCCCGCTGATCGAGCTGGGCGCTGGCTTTGATATGGACCTGACCGCCCGCGAGAACATCTACCTCAACGGTACGGTGCTGGGCTTCTCGCCCAAGTATCTGGACGAAAAGTTCGACGAGATCGTGGAGTTCAGCGAGCTGCAGAACTTCCTGGATGTGCCCCTGAAAAACTACTCCTCCGGTATGGTGGCCCGCATCGGCTTTGCCATTGCCACCATCACCAAGCCTGATATCCTGATCGCTGACGAGGTGCTGTCGGTGGGCGACTTCCTCTTCCAGCAGAAATGCGAAAAGCGGATGCAGGAGCTGATGGCAGGCGGCACCACGGTCATTCTGGTTTCCCACTCCATCGAGCAGATCGAGCGGATGTGTACCAAGGTGGCATGGCTGAGCCACGGTCACCTGAAAATGAATGGCGATACCGAAACAGTCTGCGCGGCCTATAAGGCTACCCAGCGCGGCGAGGCCTGAGCCATGAATGTACGATTGAAACGCGCCAAAGAGCTGGCGGGCTACGCCGTCCAGCTGACAAAGGACGAGGGCCTTGGCACCATGCTGGCTCGGGGCGCGGGTTTTGTCAAGCGGCGGTGCTTTGGCAAAAAGGCCCGCTACCTGCCCGGCAAAAAGGTGCTGGAAGCCCAGCGCGCCGAGATGGCGGGAAAAAATTTTGAAAACTGTCAGCTTTCGACGATTTCCGTGTTGACACCGCTGTACAATACTCCTGAGATGTTTCTGCGGCAGTTCCTGGATTCCTTCGTGAACCAGACCGCCCCCAACGGCGAGCTCTGCCTGGCGGATGCCTCTGATGCCGCCCATGGCAGTGTGGGGGACATCGTAAGGGAATATCAGTCGAAATATCAACATATCGTATATAAAAAAGTCGAAAACAAGGGCATTGCGGCCAACACCAACGCTGCAGCCCGGCTGGCGACAGGTGAATATCTGGCACTGGCCGACCACGATGATATCCTGGCCCCTCATGCCATGTATACCATGGGCAAGGCCATTGCACAGCTGCGGGCGGCAGGGGAGCCGGATGGCTTCCTGTACAGCGACGAGGCCCTTTTCACCAAGAGCATCCAGAAGCCGCTGGTGGCCCACTTCAAGCCGGATTACGCACCGGATTATCTGCTCTGCTGCAATTACATCTGCCATCTGGCCGTATTCAAACGGGAGCTGTTCGAGCAGGTAGGCGGGGAACGCCCCGAATGCGACGGCAGCCAGGATCACGACCTCTTCCTCCGGCTCATCGAGCGGGTGGGCGGCGCGGCTCATGTGCCCCAGGTGCTCTACTATTGGCGGGTGCATGAGGGCTCTACCTCCCGCGGCACCGATGCCAAGCCTTATGTTGCGAAAGCAGCGAAAAAGGCGCTGGCCGACCACCTGGAACGCACCGGCCGCACCGGCACGGTGGAGGATGGCCTGTATCCCAGTACCTACCGGGTCAAGTGGGACATTGTAGGGGAGCCCAAGGTGAGCATCCTCATCCCCAACAAGGATCATACCGATGATCTGGAAAAGTGTCTGCAGAGCATCTGGAAAAAGACCACCTGGGATAATTTCGAGGTCATTGTCATCGAGAACAACTCCACAGACCCGGCGACCTTTGCCTACTACGATCAGGCGCAAAAGCGGTATGACGGCCTGAAGGTGGTCACTTACCCCGAAAAAGGCTTCAACTTCTCGGCCATCAACAATTTTGGCCGGAAGGCGGCCAGCGGCGAGTATCTGCTCCTGCTCAACAACGACGTGGAAGTGGTGAACGGAGACTGGCTCACCGAGCTGCTCCGGCAGTGCGCCCACCCCGGCGGTGCGGCCATCTGTGGTGCCATGCTCTGGTACCCGGACGAGACCATTCAGCATGCCGGTGTCGTGACTGGTCTGGGCGGCTACGCGGGGCACAGCCACAAATACAAGAAGAAAGATGGCAGCGGTTATATGTTCCGCACCGCCACCGTGCAGGATTTTTCTGCTGTCACGGCTGCCTGTCTGCTGGTGAAAACCTCTGTCTACGATGAAGTGGGCGGGCTGGACGAGCAGTTTGCCGTGGCCTTCAACGATGTGGATTTCTGCCTGCGGGTGCGGGATGCGGGCTACCGCATCGCCTGGACGCCTTACGCCGAGCTCATCCATTACGAGAGCAAGAGCCGGGGCGGCGACGAGAAGGACCCCTCCAAGGCGGCGCGCTTCGCCTCGGAGCAGCAGCGGCTCTATGCCATCCACGGCAAAGAGAATATTCTGGATGACCCCTACTACAACCCCAACCTGACCCGTGACCGGGAGGATTTCTCGGAGAGCGACGATCTGCGCGGGCTGAAAGAGGGGAAGGTTACGGTAAGATTCCGGGGAGGTACCGTCCAATGAACATCAAAGGACATTTCGAGACCATCACCCGGCACAAGCTGCTGGTGATGAAATACTGCTTTGAATGCGGCCTTTATAAGCAGGGTCTGGCCCACGACCTGAGCAAGTACAGCCCCACTGAGTTCATCCCGGGG
>CALDLZ010000227.1 GCA_937915335.1 uncultured Faecalibacterium sp. | reverse complement strand
TTCTTCCTTGGCCACGTTGTCGGGGCGGACATTGAAGCCGATGATGATGGCGTTGGAAGCATCGGCCAGGTCAACGTCGGACTTGCTGATCGCGCCGACACCGGCGTGGATCACGCGGACGCGCACCTCATCGTTGGAGATCTTCTCCAGGCTCTGCTTGACGGCCTCTGCGGAGCCCTGCACGTCAGCCTTAACGACGATGGCCAGCTCCTTCATATCGTTCTGAGCCATCTGGCTGAACAGGTTATCCAGGGTGACCTTCTGGAAGGAGGAGAACTGCTTCTCCTTAGCGGCGGCAATGCGCTGCTCGGCCAGCTCACGGGCCAGACGCTCGTCGGCAACAGCCTCGAACAGATCGCCTGCCTCGGGCACGGCGGTCAGACCGGTGATCTCCACAGGAGTGGAGGGGCCTGCATCGTTCAGCAGCTGGCCCTTATCGTTGCGCATGGTACGCACACGGCCCACGGCGGTGCCGGCAATGATAACATCGCCGGAGTGCAGGGTGCCGTTCTGCACCAGAATGGTGGCGATGGGGCCCTGGCCCTTATCCAGACGGGCCTCGACCACAGCGCCCTTGGCACGGCGGTTGGGGTTGGCCTTGAGCTCCATGACCTCGGCTTCCAGAGCGATCCGCTCCAGCAGGTCGTTGATGCCCATGCCGGTCAGTGCGGAAACAGGGATGCAGGCAACGTCGCCGCCCCAGTCCTCAGTGATGATGCCGTACTTGGTCAGGCCCTCCATGACCTTTTCGGGGTTGGCGGTGGGCTTATCCATCTTGTTCATGGCAACGATGATCTTGACACCGGCTGCCTTGGCGTGGTTGATGGACTCGACGGTCTGGGGCATGATGCCGTCATCGGCGGCAACGACCAGAACAGCGATATCGGTCATGTTGGCACCGCGGGCACGCATGGAAGTGAATGCCTCGTGGCCCGGGGTATCCAGGAAGGTGATCAGGCTGCCGTTGATCTTGACCTGATATGCGCCGATGGCCTGGGTGATGCCGCCGGCCTCGCCTGCGGTGACGTTGGTCTTGCGGATGGCATCCAGGATACTGGTCTTGCCGTGGTCAACGTGACCCATAACGCAGACAACGGGGGGACGCTCCACCAGATCCTCGGCGGCATCCTCCTCCTGGGTGAACAGGCGCTCCTCGATGGTCACATGCACCTCGTGCTCGACCTTTGCGTGGAACTCCTCAGCCAGCAGAGCGGCGGTATCGAAATCGATGACATCATTGATGGCGTGCATCTCGCCCATCTGCATGAACTTGGCAATGACCTTACCGGCCTGCTGCTTCAGACGGGTGGCCAGCTCACCGACGGTGATCTCATCGGGGATGGAGACCTTCAGCTGCGCGTTGCGGGCCTTCTCCAGCTGGATGCGCTGCAGACGCTCGAACTCGGTCTCGCGCTTGCCCTTCTGGAACTGCTGGCGCTGACGCTGGCCGCGCTGGGTAAACTTCTGCTTGTTGCCCTGCGGGGTGGGCTTGCGGCGGTTCTCAGTGTTCTTGGTGGAAGCCAGATCGTCGTAGCGGGCATCGAAGCGGTCCACGTTCACATCCACGGTACGGGTGTCAACGGTCACCTGGCTGTCCTCGCGGCGGACAGAGACAGACTGTGCCGGGGCAGCGGATGCCTTGGCACCGGTCTCACGGGCCAGCTCGCTCAGGGAAACGGTCTTTTCCTCGCGCTTCTTGTGCTGCTCGTTCTTCTTCTCGTTATGCTTATTATTGTTATTCGCCTTGGGCTGCTCGGCCTTGGCGGCGGGCTTTGCCTCGGGCTTCTTCTCAGCAGCCTTGGGCTCCGCCTTCTTATCAGCGGGCTTTTCAGCCTTTTTCTCAGCCTTCTTCTCGGGCTGCGCGGGCTGCTTTGCGCTGCTCAGGTACTCGTCCAGGCTGGCAACGCTGTTGTCCTTGCTGAATTTCTCCAGCAGGTAGTTCAGCTCGTTCTCTTCCAGGGTGGAGCTGTTCTTCTTGCCGGTGCTGCCCATGGCAGCCAGCTCATCCAGAACCTTCTTTGCGGAAACATTCAGGTCCTTTGCAAAATCGCTTACTTTATATTTTACGGTCATTCGCTCATATCCTCCTCATTTTTGATTGCCCCGCAGTCCGAAAGACGGTCAAAGCAGAGCTTTGCGAGGTTGCGGTCAGTCACCGCGTAAACAGCCACGGGCTTGCGGCTGATATCTGCCAGACGATCCTGGGTCAGCGGCATGGTGATCACGTCCACCAGGTCACCCACAGCGTAGTTCAGGCGCTGCACGGTCTTGGCGCTGGCATCGGACGCGACCATCACCAGCCATGCCTTGCTCTTGACACAGGCATCCTCCACGGCATCGAAGCCCATGGTCAGGGCACCTGCCTTGCGGCAGAGGCTCAACGCCTGGAACAACGCTTCTTCCGGAGCCATCTTGGGCTTTTCGGGGGTGTTATTATGCTTTGCCATGCGGCTGGACCTCCTTTTCCACATCGGCCAGCTGTGCGGCCAGCGCATCGTAAACCTCGGCGGGAACCGGCTGCTCAAAGCAGCGCTCCAGCGCCTTTTTCTTTTTAGCCTTTGCCAGACAGGCCGGATCCGGGCAGAGGTAAGCGCCGCGGCCCGGCTTCTTGCCCACAGGGTCGATGCTAATCTCGCCACTGGGGGCGCGCACCACCCGAACCAGTTCCTTTTTGGGGCGGCTGGTCATGCAGCCGATGCACTGGCGGGCAGGGATCTTTTTTTGTGCCATCCGGTTTCCCTCCTTCAGGTGCGGTCAGAGCCGCTCTTACTCAGCGTCCTCGGTCTTGGTCTGGGCAGCCTTGGGCTCCTCGTCCTCACCGTAGTAGCCGCTCTCGGGGCGGATATCGATGTTGTAGCCGGTCAGACGGGCACACAGGCGGGCATTCTGACCCTTGTTGCCGATGGCTAGGCTCAGCTGCTGGTCGGGCACGGTGACGCGGCAGGAACGGGTCTCGCCGGGCAGCAGCTCGACCTTGAGCACTTTTGCAGGGCTCAGGGCAGCGGAGATGAACTCGGAGACATCCTCGCTCCACTTGACGATATCGATCTTCTCGCCGCCCAGCTTCTCGACCACAGCGGCCACACGGTCACCGTGGGGGCCGATGCAGGCGGAAACAGGATTGACGTTGGGATCCTTGCTCCAGACAGCCATCTTGGTACGGGCACCGGCCTCACGGCTGATGGCCTTGACCTCAACGGTGCCGTCGTAGATCTCAGGCACTTCCAGCTCGAACAGACGCTTGACCAGGCCAGGGTGGGTACGGCTGATCATCACGCGGGCACCACGCTCACCGCTGACAACGTCCACAACATAGACCTGCAGGGTCTGGCCCTCGGTGTAGGTCTCGCCGGGCACCTGCTCGTTGCGGGGCAGGATGGCCTCGCCGCCCTTGCCCAGGTCGAGGGCCACGATGCCTTTCTCGTTGTCCACACGGGTAACGGTGGCCTGGATGATATCATGGGCACGGGACTGGATCTCGCTCAGCTGCTGGCTGCGCTCGGCTTCCCGGATGCCCTGACGGATGACATGCTTTGCGGTCTGGGCGGCAATGCGGCCGAAGTCCTTGGTCTTGAGGGGGGTCACGACACGGTCGCCGACCTCGTAGCTCTTGCGGATCTTCTGGGCCTCGGTGATGCCGATTTCGGCGTGCTCGTCGTACCAATCCTCATCGGCGACAACGTTCTGCACCAAAGAGACATTGAACTTGCCGCTGTCGGGGTCGATCTCAACCAGAACATTGTCGTCCTCGACCTCGTAGTTCTTCTTGACGGCGATCACGATCGCAGCCTTGATCTTCTCGATCAGGTACTCCGCGGTGATGCCGCGCTCATGCTCCAACATGGAGAGAGCTTCAAAAAATTCATTGTTCGCTGCAGCCATTTTTCGGGTTCCTCCTAAATGTTATTCTTTCTCTTTTAGTCAAACAGGTCCTCGTCGTCACACAGGCGCACTGTGCTGGCGGCGGAAAGCTCGAACTGCACGGGGCCAGCCGGGCCCTCGACCGTGATGGTGTTGCCTTCGCGGGAAGTCAGGATACCGGAAAACTCCTTCACACCGTTCTCATTGGCCTTATACAGCTTGACGCTGATCTTCTGGCCCTTAACGGCTTCGTAGTGCTCCGGGCGGGTCAGCCTGCGGCCCAGGCCAGGGCTGCCGACTTCCAGATAATAGCTCTGTTCAATGGGGTCCGCCTCGTCGAGGATGGGATCCAGCGCATGGGAGACATCGGCACAGGTGTCGGTATCCATGGTGGTGCCGTCCGTCTTGTCGATGAGGACACGGAGATACCAGTCCGGGCCTTCCTTTTCAAACACCACGTCCCACAGGCGCAGGCCCATGCCCTCCACAGTGGGGCGGACAAGCGCTTCGACTCTCTGGGCGGTATTGCCGCCAGACTGCTTCGCCATAAAAAACCTCCAAACAAACAAGAAACGCGGACCTTGCGGCCCACGTTTCAGTAAAAGTTATATCGTACTATTAGAATATAGCATACTTTTGCGATTTATGCAAGGGATTTTTGAAATTAAGCCTCTTGGCAAACCGGGCAAGCCCCATGCTCAGGCTCAAAGCACCCAAACGCCGTTCCGGAACAGCTCCACGACGCGGCCATCACGGCACTTGCCGGTGATGTGGCTGTCCTCGGCACCGATCATCACATCCTCGTGGATGGCGGACTGGTTCATGCCGCGCTCCAGCAGCTGCTCTTTGGTCAGGCCGGTGCCGCCCTCGGTGGTACCGGGATAGCTGGCACCAAAGGCAATGTGGCAGGCGGCGTTCTCGTCGAACAAAGTACTGTAAAACAGCGCGCCGCTGCGGTTGATGGGGCTGGAAGCAGGCACCAGTGCCACCTCACCGATATGGCGGGAGCCCTCGTCGGTGTCCAGCAGCTGACCCAGCAGGTCAGCGCCCTCCACCGCGCCGTGCTCGATGACCTTGCCATCCTTGAAGATGACATGGAAGCCCTTGATGAGCTGACCGTTGAACACATAGGGTTTGGTACCGTAGACAATGCCGTTCACCTTGTCCTTGTGGGGGGCGGTAAACACTTCTTCGGTGGGGATGTTGGGCAGGAAGTCCACGCCCTTCTCGTTCTTGCTGCCGGCGCTCTCCCAGCTGGCCTTGTCGGCCAGACCCACGGTCAGGTCGGTGCCGTTGCTGCTCTCAAAGTGGATGCTCTCGAGGTCGAGGGCATTCATCTTGTCACGCAGGGTCATCAGGCGGTTCAGGTGAGCCTTCCATTCGCTGACAGGGTCACCATTGGTGACACGGCAGACATCAAAGATCAGCTGCCACAGCTTCTCGATGGCGGCATCGGTGTCCAGCTCGGGGAACATCTTTTTTGCCCAGGGGGCGCTGGGCATGGCGGCAATAGACCACTGCACCTTGTCGTTCATGGTGTATTCGCGCCACGGAGCCATAAACTTGCGGTTTGCGGCGTTCACACGGCTGATCTTTGCACCATCCAGACCGGCATAGATCTCGGGGTCATCGGCCAGAATGTGCAGCACACAGACACCGCCCTCGCTCTCGGCGTAGTCGAGGTAACGGCGCAGCTGCCAAGACTTGGTGTCAGTCAGAGCCTCCTCGCTGCCCAGCTCCATCCGGGTGCGGGCAACGGTATTGTCGCTCCAGTTCACCAGCACGTCACGGGCACCGGCCTCGTAGGCACTGCGCACGCATAGGCGGGCCAAAGGGGCAGCCTCCAGGCAGCAGTTGATGATAAGGGTCTGACCCGGCTGTGGGTTCACGCCCACCCGTACGATGAAGTCGGCGTATTTTTTCAGGAGTTCGTCAAAGTTTTTCACAAAAGGTTCCTTTCTGCCGTGGAAAACGGCATGTTTGTTTCTTGGAACCAGTATAACCGTTTTGGGGAGGATTGTCCACCAGAAAAGAAAAGCAGGCGCTTTGATTCAATTCATCGCCCCAGCCCTCTCGAACATCTGTTCTACCTGATTTGCCAACAGGATATGTTCCGGTGCTTCCAGCAGAGGGTCTGCCGCCAGCAGGGCGGCGGCTTCGGCCTGGGCAGCGTGGAGGGTACGGGTATCGTTCATCAGGTCGGCAATCTGGAGGGTAGGCAGGCCATGCTGACGGCTGCCGAAGAAATCGCCTGGCCCACGGGTCTCAAGGTCGAACTGGGCCACTGCAAAACCGTCGGCGGTGGAGCAGAGGAACTTGAGCCGCTTCTGAACACTCTCGGTGGTGTTATCGCTGACGAGGAAGCACCAGCTTTCGGCGGCACCACGGCCCACCCGGCCACGCAGCTGGTGCAGGGCGCTCAGGCCGTAACGTTCGGCGTTTTCAATGACCATGACAGTAGCATTGGGCACGTCCACACCCACCTCAATGACGGTGGTGGAGACCAGTGCATCCAGCCGCCCGGCTTTAAAATCCTCCATCACAGCGGCCTTCTCTTTTGGCTTCAGCTTGCCGTGCATCAGGCCCACCCGGCGGTCGGGGAGCAGGGCCTTGGCGATGTCCTCGTAGTAGCTCTTCACGGCATTCAGCCCGCCATCCGGGGTGTCCTCGATGGCGGGACAGACGATATACACCTGCCGCCCGGCTTCAATTTCCCTGTCCAGAAAGCCGTAGAGATCCCGCCGCTTTTTGCCGGTGATGCACCGGGTCTTGACGGGCTTGCGCCCTGGGGGCAGCTCGTCGAGGATGGAGATATCCAGGTCGCCGTAGATGAGCAGCCCCAGCGTGCGGGGAATGGGGGTGGCGCTCATCACCAGCAGATGAGGGTTCACGGCTTTCTCGGCCAGCATCCCGCGCTGGCGCACGCCAAAGCGGTGCTGCTCGTCCACCACGGCCAGCCCCAGCCGGGCAAACTCCACACCCTCGCTGAGGATGGCATGGGTGCCCACCACGAGGTCGGCTTCGTCGTTCCGGATAGCGGCCAGCGTGGTGCGGCGGGCGGCGGCCTTCATGCCGCCGGTCAACAGGGCCACCCGCATCCCGAAGGGGGCCAGCATCCGGTTCAGATTCTCGGCGTGCTGGGCCGCCAGAATTTCAGTAGGGGCCAGCAGCGCCGCCTGATATCCACTGCGGATACAGGCCCAGATGGCAGCAGCGGCCACCAGTGTCTTGCCGCTGCCCACATCGCCCTGTAAAAGCCGGTTCATGGAAGTTTCACCGGACATGTCATTCAATATCTCGTCCACAGCCCTACGCTGGGCACCGGTGGGAGCGAAGGGGAGCGCCGCCCAGAAAGGCTCCGGGTCGAGCCGCTGCATTGGCGCGCCTGTGGAGGTACCACCTCGGTTCTTCATCCGGCCAATGCCCAGCTGGAGCACCAACAGCTCCTCGTAAATGAGTCGCCGCCGGGCCGCAAAGGCTTCCTCCTCGGTGGCGGGGCAGTGAATGGCTCGCACGGCATCGGCCTTGGAGAGCAGGCGGTATTTTTTCAGCATCTCCTCGGGCAGTGGATCGGGCAGGAGCTCGGCGTGGGGGAGCAGCTGACGGATACACTTTGCAATGACCGTGCTGGCAAGTCCCTCGGTCTGGGGGTAGACGGCCTCGAAGGGGACGGAGGTAATCTGTGCCGCCGTGCGCACCTGGGGGTTCACCATCTGACGGCGGAGCATCCCGCCCGTCACAATGCCCTCAAAGTAGTATTCCTGGCCCAATTCCAGCTTTTGGCTGGCGTAGGGGTTATTGAACCAGGTGATTTCAAGGCTGGACACATCGTCCCCGGCTGTGATGCGCTCCATCCGCCGCCCACCCGGCAGGATGCGCCCGGCAGGCTTGGCGAACACTTCAGCCTTGACCACGCACTCCGTGTCCAGCGGCGCTTCGGCGATGGAGTATGGGCGGGAAAAGTCGATGTACCGCCGGGGATAGTGACAGAGCAGATCGGCCAGCGTCACGATGCCCAGCTTCTCGAACCGCTCAGCAGTCTTAGGGCCCACGCCCTTGAGGTAGCGCACCGGCGTGTCCGGCGTTAAGGTAGTATGATGTTCAGCGGGCATCGCAGGCTTCTCCCTTCTGAAAGAATTTGTCTTGATTGTAATTGTAGCACGTCCGATCGGAAAAGAAAACAAAAAAATCCCGGAAGCCTCAGCTTCCGGGAACTTTTGGAGGTGACGACCAGATTTGAACTGGTGGATGAGGGTTTTGCAGACCCTTGCCTTACCACTTGGCCACGTCACCATATTCGGAGTGATGATTACCACTCCATTGGAGCGGCCGACGAGGCTCGAACTCGCTACCTCCACCTTGGCAAGGTGGCGCTC
>CALDLZ010000226.1 GCA_937915335.1 uncultured Faecalibacterium sp. | reverse complement strand
ACTACAATGCCGCACATACAAAACACCTCCATACCGGCAGGGCGACGGGCGCAAAATGGGCGCACTTTCCCTGCCAGCGTTCTCTTTCAGTCTATGTTTTTGTATGGCTTTCTTTGAGGGGATCTGTTACGGTATCGCTGCCGTTTTTTGCCCCTCTCTGCGGCTGGTATAGCCCATGGTCAGCCGGAGAAACATCCGCCGAAAATTTCGATGATTTCTCTCCTCGTCACCCTCACGGCTGTCACCCGTGTGGCCCGGCGCTTTGTGTCAGCTGGTGGTACACATTCCTTCTTTCAAGTACATTCTTTTATTTTCCCAACATCTTATGCAGCTTTGGTCTCCACACCAGCTGATACACCTGCAGCAGGTTATGGAGAGCCCGGTCATACAGCAGAAACGCCACATTGCCCATGGCAAGGGTGGACAGCGAGACCACCAGTGCGGTGGTTTTCAGCTCCTGCGAAATGCTGCCCGCCGGCACCAACAGCAGCACCAGCCCGTACATGGCCAGCACGGCCCCGTTGCAGAGCAGCAGCTTGCACAGCCCACGCACCAGCGGCAGCCGGATGCGCTCAAAACAAGGCTTGACCAGCGGGTAGTACCCCAACAGGAACACAAAGACCAGCGCCACTTCCTTATCCGGCACAAAGAGCAGACTGAGCAGGCTCACAGCGCCGTAGGACGTCAGGGCCATAGTCTTGCCGCATTCCATGCAGACCGTAGCAATCAACAGGCTGGCCACCGCCGGGGCAATGAACATCAGCACCGGCACCACAGCCCCCAGCAGCATCAGGGCCACGCTCAGGGCCGCCGCCATGCCGCAGTAGGCCATGGCCCAGCTCTTGCGCCCCTTCACGGCAACTCCCAGCGCACAGGCTGGTTCTCCGCGTCCAGCGGTTCCACCGCATGGCGCAGACCCAGGATCATAATATTGTCGATCAGACTCTTGTTCAGCTTGACATCCAGCATTCCGTAGGCGCGCACCAGATCATTCGCCACGGCCAGCGACTGCCGCCGGGCATTTTCCAGTGCGGCCTCGGGGTCATCGATGCCATTGACCAGATACACATTGTACCGCCCGGCCCGCTTATCGTCAACCACACGGCCCGCCTTTTCCAGCAGGTAGAACACCCGCCCGACACAGCTGCCGATATAGCGCATACTCTTGCGCTGGCTGGGGTCATCGGTGGCAAGTGTGGAGTAGAGCGCCCCATAGATGTTGCTCATGGGCTCGGCGGCCACGGTATAGTTCTTGGCATTCAGATCCATCTGAACGATGGCCTGTGCCTGCTCCTGCCCGAACAGACGCTCCAAAGCCGGATTCTCCTGTACCGCCTTTTCGTAGGCACGGCGAAGCATCACCCGGTCGATGGCACGGTTCACCCGCAGCTTGAAGGGCAGCTCGTCCCAGCGGCGGTCCTGCAGCTTGTGCCAGCCCAGCAGCACCTCCACCTGCGCCGCCAGCCGGATGCCCTGTGTCTGGCACATCATGGGCTTCCAGTAAAGCGTACAGGGCAGGCGGACATTCTTACAGGTGGCTTCACGCCCGGCAAGGCTGTCGGCCAGCAGGGCAAACAGCACACCGTTGTGCTGCAAAAGGTGGCAGGAATAGGGCCCGTAACTGACATTCAGCTGGTGGAGCACGCCTCGCAGATACCACTGGTAGATATTATAATCCCGGATGGTAAGCTCCGGGAGATAAGGCCGCATCCGACCATCCATTTCTTTTTGTTCTCCTGTTTATTTTTTCTTGAAATCGCTGACAGTGCGCTTGCCGTCAAAGCCCTGCCTGGGCATCGGCTTTGCCTTGTGCTCAAACTTGGGAGCTTCGTAGTACATATACAGCTGGCAGGGGATCATGCCGTTGTACATCTTACGGCGCTTGTTGGCGCGCTTGCCGTAATGGCTCTCGAACTCCATATCCGCTGTAATTGCGTACAGGCCCGCGCTGGGGTGCTCGGCCATCTGCCGACCCAGAGTACGGGCCAGCTTAGCGGCACCCTCGATGGTGCTCATCCGCTCGCCGTACGGGGGGTTGGTCAGGACGATGGCTTCGGGCTTGGCCGCAAAATCGGCCACATCTGCCACCTCAAAGTGGCAGCGCTTTTCCACACCGGCCAGCGTGGCGTTGGCGTTGGCCAACGCCACGGCGGCAGGGTCAATGTCATAGCCGTAAGCCTCAAAGCCCACATCCAGCTTGGACTCGGCCAGTGCCTTCTGGCGCTGTTCGGCCCAGATGGAGGCGGGCACAAAGCTGTAACGCTCGGCGGCAAAGCGGCGCTTGAGGCCGGGAGCAATGTTCATAGCCTTCTGGGCGGCTTCGATCAGCAGGGTGCCGCTGCCGCAGAAGGGGTCCTCCACCAAGCTGTCACGGCGGACACGGCCCAGGTCAGCAATGGTGGCCGCCAGGGTCTCACGGATGGGCGCTTCCATGGCGTTGCGGCGGTAACCGCGCTTGTGCAGGCCCTCGCCGGTGGTGTCCAGCATGATCTCGCAGACATTCTTGCGCAGCATAAAGCGGATCTTATACTCCGCGCCAGTCTCGGGCAGGACGGAGGTGTGGTGCTTATTCATCAGGCGCTTGACCACGGCCTTTTTGATGATGCTCTGGCAGGCAGGCACGCTGGTCAGCTGGCTGTTCAGGGAAGAGCCTGTGACAGGGAAAGCCGCGTCGGCGGGCAGCAGCTCCTCCCAAGGGATGCTGTACACACCATCGAACAGCTCATCGAAGGTAGAAGCGGGGTAGGTATTCAGGAGCAGCATCACGCGCTCCACTGTGCGCAGATTCAGGTTGGCGGCTGCGATCATCTCAGGCCCGCCGGCAAAGGTCAGGCGGCCATCCCCCACCCGGATGTTCTCCGCACCGATGCGGGTCAGCTCAAATTTCGCGGTGGCTTCACATCCGAAGAAGCAGGGCGCGATCAGTTCAAATTTTGCAGGCATTCTGGGTTCCTTTCTTATCCGTGGGGCGCTGCCGCACCACCAAAAACAGGCCCGTCCCCGTTGGGACAGGCCCGATCCGTTCTATTCTGGGTTCGAGATCAGTGGCCCCGGCGGGAACGAGGCGCGTAACCACCGCCGCGGCGGTTATTGGTCTCGTGGTCGAGGTCGGCCATCTTTTCCTCGCTCTGGCTCTTGAAGCGGCTCATCATATCCTCAAAGCTCAGGTTATCACTCTTGGCCGGGGCCTTGGGCTGCCACACACGGGGTGCCGCATCCCGGGCCGGGCCGCGCCCACCCTCACGGGGAGGACGGCCGCCGCCGTGCGCATTGCCGAAGCGGCCGCCCTCGCGGGGGCCGTTGGAGCGCGGGCCGCCGGGGCGGGGCCCACGCTCACCACGCTGCTGGCGGGGTGCCGGAGGCAGCAGCCGCTTGATGGACAGCGCGATCTTGCCATCCGGTGCAATGTTGATGACCTGCACCTTCACGGTGTCGCCATCGTGCAGCACCGTGTTGATATCCTGCACATATTCATTGGACACTTCGGAAATGTGGACCATGCCCGTTTTTCCCTCCGGCAGCGCGACAAACGCGCCAAAGGGTTTGACGCCGGTGACACGGCCTTCCAATACGTTCCCTACCTCAATTGCCAAAACTCAATACTCCTTGCTCTCTTTTTATGGGGGCACCGGGTCTGTCCGCAGAGCCGCCCGGCGGGGTGTACCCCTCAGTTGCCGGTCACATCCACAAAGATGCGCTCGTTGGGGGCTGCGTAGTTATAAGAGTCCCGGGCGACCCACTCGGTCACATCGTCAGCGTCACCGCTGAGGACACGCTTCATCTCCTCATTCTTGGTCTGCTGCTGTTCGATCTGCTCGTTCAATGTCTGCAGCTCTGCCTTCTTGGAGCTGATGGACACCTGATTCGAGATGTAGGCCACCAGCATACTCAACAACAGCAGCACGAAGAACAGACGAAGGATCGTGCGCACAAACGGGTTACGCCTGCGCTTTTTCCGGGTAGTGTTTGCCATTTTTCAGCGCCTCCTGTGCTCAGCAGGCCCGAAATGCCTGTACTCTTACTTTGATACGTTAGAATTATACAACAACCGCTGTGTGCTTGGCAAGTTCTTTTTCTGTTTTTTTGCGGTTCTTTTTGCCCGGCGGCGGGCTCTGGCCTGCACGACCCGTTTTTTACGGGCTGTAAGCAGGATCCGAGCCACCCGCCGAGCCGGCCAGCACGCCAGCCGGAACAGGACGTTTTCCAACGCCTGCACGACCGGCCGCAGGAGCCTTTCGGCCCCAAAAGCGCAGAGGAAGGCACTTGCCAGCATGTACCACCGCAGCACACCTCCGGCGCTCAACGCGGCGGCGTAGCTCTGCAGGCTCAGCAGAACAGCTCCCACCAGCAGAACATCCGGCAGAAACGCCGCCCGCCCCCTGACCGGGAACACCGCGCGCAGACTGCCCAATACAAAGCCCGGCAGGGCGCAGGCAGCAGCTTCCTGTACAGCGAGCACAGGTACGAGAGCCGGTGCCATCAGTGGAGCAGGCGGGCCAGCAGCCCGCCGGGAGTACGCTCGGCGGTATACTCCATCATGTCAATTCGTCCCGTCAGCTTCACTTCCCCGCTGTCCAGGTCGAGGCTCGTCACACTGAGCTGTGTCCCGGCCAGCCGCAGCACACCCCGGGCTGTCTCAATGGCGGCCCCTTCGGCATCGCACCGCAACACCCGCTTTACTCCTGTCACCGTCAGCTTTCCCCGGTTCTCCAGGATAAGGTCGCTGTTCCCCGCCGGTTCTGCCATGCACCTCTCCCCCTTCTGGTGAAGACTATGCACCGTTTCTTCGTATTATTCGCTGATGATCTCGTACATCTCCCGGGCCACATCCTTGGTGCGGGGCTCCACGTCAGAAAGCACCTTCACCTTGATGGGGCGGTTGCCGAAGGTGACCTCGATGATGTCGCCCTCCTTGACGGCCTGGCTGGCCTTGGCGATCTTGCCATTGATGAGGATACGGCCCGCGTCGGCCACCTCGTTTGCCACGGTGCGGCGCTTGATGAGCCGCGAAACTTTCAGGTATTTGTCCAGTCTCATGTTTTTCTCCTACATAAAAAGCCGCCGGAACCACTGCGGCCCCGGCGGCAAAAATCGAACTTACAGGGTATCCTTCAGAGCCTTGCCCGGCTTGAAGACGATGCTCTTGGAAGCAGCGATGGTGATGGGCTCACGGGTGCGGGGATTGATGCCCTGGCGCTCCGCGCGCTCACGGATCTCGAAGGTGCCGAAGCCGGAAATGGTGATCTTCTCACCCTCGGCCATTGCCTTGCTCAGTGCCTCGAAAACGGCGTTGACAGCCAGCTCGGCGCTCTTCTTGCTCATCTCGGTGTTTGCTGCAACCTGTGCGATCAGATCGGTCTTGGTCATAATGGGGTACCTCCACAAAATTTCTACTCAGCTTTTTCTATCAGACAGTGTCAGGGGGTTCCTGCCCGTCCGAATCTTCGGTCTTTTGCAGCAGCTCCTGGCGGAACCGCCTGGATGCAAAGGTCAGCGCTTCCTCCGCGTCCACACCAGCCAGACGCATGGCGTTGGCCGCTGCAAACAGCAGCTGCCCGGCCTGCTCGGCGGCGTTTTCAGGGGTTGCTTCCTCCCAGCCGCGTTCAGCGGCCTTCAGGGCGGCGGCGGCATCCTCTGCCGTCACGGCGTAAGCTCCCCTGCGGGCGGCACGCTTCTGCATCTTCTGGGCATACATCAGCGCGGGCAGGGTGGCCGGAACCGTGTTCAGCTCGTCCGCCAGAGTGGTGCGGCCCTTTTCCTTATTTTTGAGCGCGTCCCAGCTGTTTATACCGGCATTTTCCGCCGCCGAGGAGGCAAAGATGTTCGGATGCCGGAACACCAGCTTCTCGCACACCTCGCGGCAGACCTGCTCAAAATCGAACCGGCCACGCTCTTCCTCGATGACAGTGTGGAACGCCACCTGCATCAGCACGTCGCCCAACTCCTCGCGCATCATAGCCGGGTCGTCTGCATCAATGGCTTCCAGTGCCTCGCAGGTCTCCTCCAGAAAGTTCTTCCGGATGGACGCATGGGTCTGTACCTTATCCCAGGGACAGCCGTTTTCCTTGTCGCGCAGAATGCGGATGATCTCCAACAGATCCTCCGCCGTATAGCGTTCCCGTTCCGGCCAGTCCTGCATGGGCGCACTCCCCTTTCCTCTGCTCAAAAACCTATGCTGAATTGTACCGCAGAATTTGCGTTTTTTCAAGGGGACAAGCCCATTTTCCGGCTTTTCATTTCAATTGTTTCCAGAATTTTCACACTTTGCTGTCAGCAGGCATCAAAAAGGGCGGCATCCCCTACGGGGACACCGCCCTTTCAAGGCTTTTTGTGTTACAGCTGTGCGCCGCACTTGTTGCAGAACAGTGCATCCTCAGAGACAGGAGCACCGCACTGAGGGCAGCACTTCTTATCCTGCACGGGGGCTGCTTCCGGCTCCGCAGCCACGTCAGCGGCAGCGTCAACATCGGCGGGAGCGGTCTCCTCGGCGTGGACATACTCCGGTGCGTTCATCCCCAGGCTTTCCCTGAGGGCATTGAGGTTGGCCTCAATGCTGCCGATCATCTCGATATACTTATCCACCAGGGGCTGATTTTCCTCGTTGCCCTTGGCCAGGCTGTAAACCAGTGCGCCCAGCTGACGCTGTGCCTTGGCCAGCTTGGTCTGCTCAGAGACGATCTTTGCCTGGATCTTGCCGCGCTCGGCCAGATCCAAAGCAGCGTTCTTTCCCTTTTCCGCGTATTCCAGACCCATTTCCTTGATTTTATTGAAATCCATAAATGACACCTCTCTTACGGGTATTGACCCTGTGTGTGCTGTCAGATGATGGTATCATTATAGCGCAC